>NZ_JBFRVD010000015.1:50566-51482 GCF_041474985.1 Vibrio sp. 10N.222.49.C9
TTTTGCCTTTTTGATGAAATGGTCTAGTTTTTAACTAGGCCATTTTTGTATAGGGAAGACAATGAGTAGACCACTGAGAATAGAGTATGCGGGTGCGCTCTATCATGTAACGTCGCGCGGTAATGCTCGACAGCCGATTTATCTGGAAGAGCAAGATTTTGAATTGTTTATCGAAGTGTTGTCAGGCACCAGTGAGCGATTCAATTGGGTCGTGCATAGCTACTGTTTAATGACCAATCATTACCATCTACTCGTCGAAACTCCTGATGGGAACTTAAGTAAGGGAATGCGTCAGCTTAATGGTGTGTATACCCAAAAGTTCAATAGAAAACATAACCGAGTCGGTCATCTATACCAAGGTCGCTTTAAAGCCATTTTAGTCGACAAAGACGCTTATCTATTGGAAGTGGGACGTTACATTTTACTTAACCCCGTTCGTGCAAATATAGTGGATACACCGAACGAATATGAGTGGAGCAGTTGGCCTTTTGTTACTGGTTTAAAAGAGTCACCAGACTGGCTAGCGGTTGATCAAACCTTGTTTCAATTTGGCCGCCAGAGAAATAAGGCTGTTGAGAAATACAAGCAATTCGTTTTCGAGGGGGTTGGTAAGCCACTATGGACAGGATTAAAGCAGCAGGTGTACCTAGGCAGTGATGAGTTTGTGAACAGTCATCTTCCTAATTTGAATTTAGCAGAGGGAGATATCAAAGAGGTTCCGGCAAAACAGCGACGTGCTAAACCTCTTTCGCTAAAGGAGTACCAAGACTCAGCGCCTAGTAGAAATGATGCCATTATTGCTGCATTTAATAGCGGTGGCTATACGCAAAAGCAAATAGGGAATCACTTCGACTTACATTATTCACGAGTCAGCCGTATAGTGGCAAAAGGCAAGACCTGCCCCCCCCCCCCCCCC
>NZ_JBFRVD010000015.1:52266-123289 GCF_041474985.1 Vibrio sp. 10N.222.49.C9
CCCCCCCCGTTGTTAGGTATGCCCGTAAGAAATGAAGTGGCTTAATTGCTCGCAGCCCTTGGGGTTACTACGCTCTTAGGGAGGAATTGTTCAACAACGCCACCTGTAAATCTCAAAAATCCTACATATTTTTCTTTAAAATTCCGCTTCCGTTTATTTTGTGACTGAATGGGCGCGTTAGCTAATATTTTTTGTCATCTACTGTGTTTCTGGCTCAGCGATTGGGTTGGCTGGGTTAAAATTTATTGGTAAAAGATCGGATGTCCTATTTCACTTCCATTTTTATTCTTTTTTTTCATTACTTTAAGGGGATTTAGGCTTATGAGGCGATTTTGATAGTATAAAACAATTTACTTAGCGTGCTAACCAAGTATAATAGTTAGCACGCTAAGTAAATGGGAACCATGATGCAAAAAGAATTCGACCATATGAAAGAGCTATCACTGGCAGAACAATTGGGGCGTCTGCATCGCTTATGGCGCACCGCTGTTGACATTGAACTTGCCCCTTTAGAGTTAACTTACCCACGCTGGACAGCCTTATGGAAACTGTGGCGATTAGGCGACAACCTCAGTCAAAAAGTATTAGCCAATGCCTTAGAAATTGAACTGGCCTCTTTAATGCGCACCTTAGCCCAATTAGAACAGCAAGGGCTCATTGAACGCCACTGTTGCCCCCATGATAAACGCGCCAGACTTGTCAATTTGACTCCTGCTGGACTCGATTTAATAACGAAAGTTGAAGTAACAATTATCAATATCCGTAGCCAATTGCTCTTAGGCATAAACGCTGAAGAACTTACTGAGTTTGAAAGAGTAATTAATCTGATTGGTAATAATGCGTTAACCAAATTAGCTAAAATGACAGACAAGTAAGTGAATACAAATATGACACCAGATCAACAATTTTCGCGGCTAACAAAAATTGCCTTAGCAGGCTTTATGCTGGTATTTGGTTACTTTATGTTTGCTGATGCGACTATGCCATTAACGCCGCAGGCTATGGCAACTCGGGTTGTGACTAAGGTTACCCCACAAGTTAATGGCCGCATTAAAACTATTGCTGTCACTAATAACCAAGTTGTTAGCAAGGGTGAATTACTGTTTGAAGTAGATCCTAGACCGTATAAGTTAGCGGTAGATGAAGCGCAGTTGGCTTTAGAGCAAGTCCAGCAAGATAACGCTGAGCTAGATGCCTCTTTGTTAGCGGCGCAAGCTGATGTCAATGCCAGCCAAACCACATCACAACAAAAACGCAGCGAAGCAAAGCGTCTTGATGCACTGTACAAAACTAATGGCGTATCCCAACAGCAACGCGATCAAGCTGACAGCGATGCCGCTGCGGCTGAAGCAAATTTGCTGGCAACCCAAGCCCGTTTAAAGCAATTAGAAGTGAGCCGCGGTGTTTACGGTAACAATAACTTAAAAGTACGTCAGGCCGAAAATCGCTTAGCCCAAGCCAAATTAAACCTGTCTTATACCCAAGTTCATGCGGATCAAGACGGCACAGTTACTAACTTGCAAATCATGGTCGGCGGCTTTGCGGCCATTGGCCAGCCACTGCTGGCTCTTGTTTCTGATGATGTGGATATTATTGCTGATTTTAGAGAAAAGGCATTACGAGATGTCTCAATTTCATCTAAAGCCCTTGTTGCGTTTGACGGTGAACCAGGCCGTTTATATCGCGCCCACGTCAGCAGTATTGATGCTGGGGTTAGCGCCGGACAGTTCGATGCCAATGGCAGTTTAGCGACTCCGCAACAATCTGATCGCTGGGTCCGTGACGCCCAAAGAATGAGATTGCATTTACAATTAGATAATGACGAAGTCATGAGAACATTGCCAACGGGGGCACGGGCGACGGTGCAGATAATGCCAGAAAATAGTTTGCTGAACTTATTAGCTCATGGGCAGATTAAAGCCATCAGTATGCTGCACTATATCTATTAACATCATACATTTGATAGATGCGCTATTTTAAATATATTACAGCGACACAAGGCAACAATCATGTTACTAAGATTTAATCCCATGACAGCCAATGATTTACGTCAATGTCTACGTATTGCCACTGCTGGCACGATTGGCTTTACTGTGTGCAAACTGTTCGGCTTTAGTAACGGGGTGTTTTATACTGTTACCCCTATGGTATTGCTAGGGCTAGCACCTGTGTTCACCGCCCATGTCGCGCGGCAGGTGTTGGCGTCTTCTGTCACAGCTGGATTAGTGGTAGGCGTTATCGGTGGTTTATTTGGTGGCCATCCAGTCTTAATGACCCTGATTATTTTTGGGGTGTTTGTTGGCTTTTTTACCGCCATGACCCGCGGCAGTTTTTTTCTTTATGGTGCCAATAGTTTACTTAATCTGAGCATCATGCTTAATTTTGCCAGTTACCCTGATACTGATCTAAACGGTCTCATCGGCGCTAATCTCGGCGCCACAATACTGGCAATCATTATCGCCTATATCATGGTCTCGTTAATCCCTGATGTTGAACCCAGAAAATTGCAAAAACCACCAGCAAAATCAGTAAATCGAATGCGACATGAAGTATTACTGGGGGCAACTATCGCCACAGCATCTTTTGTCGTGTTCCAGATATTTAATCTGCAAGACTCTATGTCGGCGCAAGCTGCCACAATTTTATTACTTTATCCGATGCATTTTACTGGGGTATTAAATTATGCCCTTAAACGTGCGATAGGTACCTTTCTTGGAGTGACATTCGGTGTGTTAGCCCAGTTGTTTCTCTATGATTGGTCGGGGCTGCTTATCTTAGTAGTGCCGGTTTTATGGTTCGGATTAATGCTATTTAGCCAAGTTCATGTTAAAGAAAACGTCGGCGCTGGGGTTGGCTTTGGAGCGATGACCACGCTGGGGATTTTATTTGGCCAATACCTCACCCCAGGTAGCGATCTGATATATAGTGCACTTTACCGTATTAGCAGTATTTTGGTTGCCATCGTAGCGACTTTATTACTGTGTTACATCATGCACACTTTACTTAACCGATTTGCTGCAACGCGCTTAAGTTATCAGTAATGCTGATAATGATTAATCGAGCATGGAAAAAAACTGCTTGTGACTCAGCATTAGAAACAATAGGGTCATGTCTTGTCTTTTGTCTCTCATAACAATCACCTGATTCCAGTACGGGATCAGGTACTAGTATTTCAATAAAGCAATTGGAGACACCGTTGAAACTTTTTCCTCTTTGCCATACCTGTAGTTATTCATGATTTGCTAATGTTTACTTTTCCGAAACTCATTTCTGCCCAAAGGTATGCTGGCGGTAGCATGTAACGCAAAAATGCCCTCAATGAAATGAGTTCTATTGCTTGAAAGTCGTGCGCCACTGAACCGGCGATACATGAAAAGCAGATTTAAAGTGCTTTCTAAATACACTGTCAGAGCCAAAACCCGCTTGCTCTGCAATTTGAGGTATCGATAGTTTCGTGGTTTCTAATAGACGTTGGCTAAACACCAAACGTCGATTTTGCAGCCATTCACCAAATGTACAACCATAGGTGGATTTAAACTGGCGTGTAAAGGTACGTTTACTTATCGCACAGCGCTCAGCGAGTTCATCTAGTGAATGAGACTGATTGAGACTCTGCTCAACCTGCTCAATCACAAGGTTAATACTTGTCTCTGTGAGGGGTTTTATGTTGACTGGTGCTGGTATGTATTGTTGCTGCCCACCATTACGAGATGGTGCAGTCACCATCTTACGAGCGAGATCATTCGCAAGCTCACTACCACACAAACGGCGCACTATGTGCAGACAGCAATCGAGTGAAGCTGCTACTCCAGCAGAGGTGATGATAGTCTCATGTTCAACAAATAGAGGGTTTGGGTCAAAATTCACCTTAGGAAATTGCTGCTGAAATTGTTCGGTAAATGCCCAGTGGCTTGTGGCTCGTTTGCCATCGAGAACGCCAGCACACGCGAGAACATAAGAACCAAGGCAGAGCCCTACCAGCAACTTCCCTTTATCATGATGATCTATTAACGCCTCTAGAAGTCGCTCACTTGGCTCTGGCAGGTCATTTGGCCAGCTTGGAATAATTATAATATCGGCTTCTTGGGTAGCACTTAGATCGCTATCGACCACCACACCAAATCCAGAGCTTGTTTCAAACCGCAAGCTGTTTTCGCTACAGATCCTCAAGTTAAACCGAACCGGCTGACCGAAAAAGATATCTCGAAACACCAGACAGGGCACAGAGAGATGAAAAGCACTGATGCCTTCAAAGGCTATCATAGTAATTTTAATTAACTCGCTTGATTTGTTCATGAGTGTCTCGATTTGCGCGAACGTTGACTTTCAAGACAGTATCATAAGAAGTCGGAAAGTAGCATACTAAATCGTATAGAGAACATGACTTGTTAGTGAGTTTAGAGAGGCATTATGAAGATCCACCACCTACGTAGCGCAACTTTTCTCATTGAATCTGGCGAAACATTTATCCTTATTGATCCTATGTTGGGGAAAAAAGGCTCTATGCCTCCGTTTTCAGTCATTAAGGCTAAGGCCGCGAAAAATCCAACGGTTGAGATGCCAAGTAATGCCGATGAGCTACTAAACAAGGTTACTCATACCTTCATTACTCACAGTCAAACACTTGGTATCAAGGCATTACAACATGGAGATCACCTAGATCCGGCAGGTGAGACGTTTTTAACAAGTCGTAATATCCCAGTTGCGACACCAGCCAAAGATAAGGCTTACCTAGAAAAATACGACTTAACGGTAAATTGGGGAATTGAAGACTGGCAAACTATCGACTTTTTAGGCGGAAAACTAACTGCGGTTCCTGCTTTACACGGTCATGGTTGGATTCATAAGCTAATGGCAAATGGCGTCGGATTTTTCTTAGAGCTTCCCAATGAACCCTCTATCTATATTAGCGGAGATACGGTTCTAACCGATGATGTAAGACGAGCTTTGAATGAGTTAAAACCCGACATCACAGTGGTGGCAGCAGGCCGTGCTCGTATGGATGTTGGTCAACCGTTATTGATGTCTATTGATGAGGTCATGGAGTTTATTCGCCTTTCCCCTAATAAGGTGGTTGCGAACCATATGGAGGCACTCAATCACTGTGCAGTGACTCGACCAATTCTTAAAGAAGCAATTGATAAAAACGGTTTGTCAGATAAAGTCCTTATTCCTGCTGATGGTGAGACCTTGGAGTTTTAGATACCTGAACTAATCCGGTGACTCCCGATTTAAGTAAATAGTCTAAATGATTTCTGTCCAAAAGCTTCTCGGATTGAATTTTTACCCGTGGCACTTTCTAACTCGAAAGTGCCCCAAAGTTACTTAGAGTAGTTACTCTTTACTAAATAAGTGGGATCAGATTGACTAACATTTTCTAATGTTAGAATCTAATGAATGGCCAGCCTTTTCTCCGCCATTATTTCAAATTCTAGCTACGGTACGTCGCTTTTTATTGTCAATCGATATGTTTCACTTGCTTTTTTTGTAAATAGAGCCCAACAACGCGATAGAGCACACAATTACCATTGGCAAATTAATCAACGCTCCTGGCGCATCCTCAGCAGTCACCACTGGCTTATACATGCCAATCAGTAACCTTCCTGCGTACTCGACAATCATGATGATGTACATCAGTGGAATTAAACTTCGGTAACGAACAGACACTAATAGATAGATAAACGCTATCAGCAACTGCGATAACCCCCACAAAGCAAAGACACCAATAATGGTGGACGCAGCCCCAGAGCTAAACGTGTCTAGCGGGATAGTTGCAATACTTTGCGCACCGCCATCTGCGGCCAGTAAGTGATGCTGACTACGCCATAACGTGACAGCCGTCAGCAAGTAAAACAAATACTGGCTGAGCTTTGCACCCTGATAGCGGTTATCAATGACTTTAGGGAAAATAGATTTAAAAACAGAACTCATTTCGACCTTCCTTTATTGAGTGTCAACAGGATCTTGGTTCAATAACGTCTGCTCCAGCTTAACAACCCATAACCTTAGTATCTTGCGAATTTCTTCTTCTGGATCGAGGATATTGTCAAAACTTTTATCACCTGCAACGATATCAATTGCAGAAAACAGGGGCTCACCAGTTTTACTATCACTTATCAGCACTTCGATTCTGGCGTTGGTAACGTTAGTATGCTCCCCTGTAGTAAGCTTAGACGCATATGAAATCGCTAACCCGATTGGTATTACCGTGCTGGTTGTCGCCAATATCGAGTTTGGTGTCGATACATTACTCAGAGCAAACTGCACTGTTAAGCCACTCTTTTGACTATGATACTCGGGAGCAGACGTGGGTAATTTATAGGCACCTAGAGTATCTTTTGCCTCCAACTCGAGGTAATTAGAAAAAGCTCTCAGCTGAAGCTCGTCAAACTCAGAGCCTTCAACTTCCAATCTCGTTGGGGCAACATAAAAACTAGAATACGTAGAAAATTTGTCTTTTAATGCCCCCTCATCAACGTATTTTTTCGGTATCCATACATAGCGCCATGAGGCTGGGTTATTCGTCGATTGATATTTAAAGTCATTGCTCTTGGAACTCTCTGGTGCTACGCTGCACGCTGTCAGTGTTACCAAAAGTCCCATCCAAATGAGTGATCTCATCCTATATCCAATGTATTACTGTTCAATGTGTTAGCTACTCTAACCTAGCCTCACCTTCGGGTAAGCATATAGGGAACGAATGGCTACAAATCTGGTATGAAATGTCCGTTCTAGAACAGATCATTGAACGTCACTGCACCTTGCCAGTTATATGGCTTCCATGCCCCCAACTGATACGTATCGCAACGACGATTTTATTCAATTCGTGTCCAAATCATGGTTTTCGAGAAAAATCCGGCCGTGACCTCTATTTGCAATGTGCTATCCACAGGCTTGATCTCGGCATCATAGTGTTTCGCTTTCTTAATCGCGTACACTTTTCCTTCATAACCATCTGGTACTTCTACTATGGCCGACAATAATTGCGTGCCTTCCAACTCCGGTTTTGAGGGAGAGCTTGTCACGACTCCCTGCCAACGCCCCGGTTCAATTTGGCTAATTTCAACTTGTGTGGATTTGTTTTCCGCCAGCCATAGACCTTCAATCAAGGTCGAATTGGCAAACGTCGTCATCGACCATAAGGTAAAAAAAAGTGTGACTAGTATTTTCATTTTGAAACCCTTGTTTATTTAATCTCTTTTAAAAAGGGGAACTGACTCCCCCCTTTATTCTTTAACCAACTGAGAGTTGTGTTAAACCTCTACTCGATAGAAGATGCTGTACAGTACAGGAACAAATATCAGCGTCAGTAAAGTAGAGAAAATAAGCCCAGCGATAATGGCAATCGCCATCGTCTGCCACATCGCTCCACCTGTAATTAGCAGCGGTATCATGCCCAGTACCGTCGTCAAGGTAGTGAGAAGTATCGGTTTCATACGCCTCTTACCCGCTGCAATCAACGCATCAATCGCTCGCTTACCAGAGGCCATCTCTATGTCTACTTGCTCTAGTAAAACAATGGCGTTATTAATCACGATCCCCGCCAGCGATATCACGCCCAAGAACGTCATAAAGCCAAAGAAACTATTACCAATATGTAGACCTGCCACCACCCCAACAAACGCGATTGGAATCGTTGAAAGGATGATGATGGGCTTTCTAAATGAGTTAAATTGCGCCACCAGCAAACCAATAATGACAAACAGCGCCAGTGGCAGATTTTCACTGATACTACCCGTCGACTTTTTCGACTTCTCTTCTTCACCGCCAATCTCAAAAAACACGCTGTTTGGCCAAGTTTGAGACTCTACCTCGAGCCAAGGTAAAATCGCATTCAGTCCTTCACTCGCGGTATAGCCGGGCTCCAACTGAGCACCAATGGTGACCGATTTGTAACTATTGCGACGATAGATCTTGGCGTTTTGCCATACGATATCGACGTCGGCAATGTGCGCGAGCGTCACGCTTCCTGCAGGAGTATAGATTGGCAGCGCCAAGATTTGCTCAACATTAAGTTCTTCACGCTCTTCATTAGAAAGCACGATAGGGATACTCAAGATTCCGTCACGAAACTCACTCAAGTTTTTGCCAACCAGTGACGTTTGCAAACTAAGTGCAATGTCTCGGTTATTCACGCCTGCGAGCGCGGCTTTTTGTTGATCAATAACAATACGGATGGTTTTGGTTTTTTGTCCCCAATCGTCACTCACATCCTTGAGGCCATCTATGCTGGCCAATTTCGCCTTGATCTCTTGAGTAATCGCAAAGACCTTATCCTGATCCAAACCATTTAATCGAATTTCAACCGGATTCAGAATCGCCGCACCATTTTCGATAAGCCTTGTGGTCGCGATGGCGTCTGGATGATTCTCGCTGATGTAAGACTCGATACGTTGCATCAGTGCCGGATTATCACGATAGTCGTGGGTGTTGATGACCCAGAATGAGTATTCTGGGCTCGACGTTCGAGAGCTGTGCGGCAAAATATAGCGTGGGCCGCCATAGCCAACATACACAGACCAGTTTTTTATTCCTTGGTTTTTGATACCCAAGTTATCGCTCGTTTTAGCATCCGAAGCGCTCTTAGCTTGCAAGGTAAGTAAATACTGCTCAATGTCAGCGACCATGGCTTGGTTATGCTCAATGGAGGTGCCCATTGGCATCGTCACTTCCATTTTGAAAAAGGTTCGCTCTGATGGCGGGAAGAAGATATTCGGTAACCACTTCATCGCTTGAAAAGCGAACACCGTAGCCAACAGCATCGCCACAACCGTCAACCAGCGAAAACGGATAAGCTTGGTCAGTAATTTCGCATACCACGCGAGTTGGCTAGATGACTCTTCCTTTACCTGTTTGGTAGGCTTTAAAAGCAGTACACAAAGCAATGGGATCATCACCAAGCTCAACAGCCAAGAGGCCAAGAGCGTTATGGTCACAACCACAAACAATGCGCCCGTATACTCCCCCATAGTCGACTTTGCCAAGAAGATCGGCAAGAAAGCGGCGGACGTGGTTAAGGATGACGTTAATAAAGGAAGTTTAAGCTCATTGGCACTCTCAATCGCTGCCGCTTTCTTACTTACTCCTTGGTTAATGCGAACCAGAATATTTTCCGACATCACAATGCCATTATCGACCAACATACCGAGTGCAATAATAAGCGCGGCAAGAGAGATCTGATCCAGACCAACCCCAATTTTAGACATCACCAAAATGCTCAGTAGCATACTGATAGGCACCAGTAGAGACACAATCAACCCTGTTCGCCAGCCTAAAAAGATAAACATGACCAAGCCAACTACTGTCATTGACTGCACTAGACTCGAGACAAACTGATTAACCTTGTCTTCTACTTCCTTAGGCGCAAAATTGACCTTGCTGATCTCCAAGCCAATCGGTAACTGACGAGTGAACTGGTCTACATAAGCGTCGACTTGTTCGCCCAAACGCACATTATTGCCGGTTTCAACCATAGCAATCGCAACGTTCACGGACGGCTTTCCATTGAAGTAGACTGGATTGTTGATAGGAAACTCGTATCCCGATTCAATGGTGACTAGACTGTCCAGCCTCACAGTCTTACCGCTACTGGGTAACGTTACCAAGGTACCTTTGATCTCATCCGGCGTGTTGTAGTTACCACTCGGCTCAATCGGTAAGCGCTCCTGACCAAAAACAACACTGCCACCACTCAAGACAATATTCTGTTTCGACAAAATATCCGCGAGCTGATTGGGTGTTAAGTCATAGGCCGCTAACGCATTGGCATCGAATTTAAGTTTGATTTGCTCTTGCTGTACGCCATGAAGGTCAACCTTAGCCACATCGTCAAGCAAAAACAGTCCACTACGAAGGTCTTCTGCTGTTTGTTTTAGTTCACGATAAGTAAAACCTTCACCGTGAATAGCCAGCACGATGCCATATACATCGCCAAACTCATCGTTAACAACAGGTGCTGAAACACCTTCTGGTAATGTGCTCGCAACGCGGTCTATCTTACGACGCAATTTATCCCAAATAGGTTGTAGCTCAGAGTAGTCCTCTTTGATGGCGACGGTGAGTATCGACACACCATTTTTAGATTGGCTCTTAACAAAGTCCAATTCTGCAAGCTCTAGCACCGCTTTTTCAAGCGGATCCGTCACTAGATCTTCAACCCTCTTTGGACTGGCACCAGGAAACTGAGTAATGACCTGAGCATTTCGAATGGTAAAGCCAGGATCGTACGCTTCTGGGATGGTGTTGTAAGCTTGGATACCCAAAAACGTCAACACCGCAATAACGAGCAGCGTGATGCGGCTGTTGTTTAGAGAAAAGGCAGTCATCGACATTATTTCGTCTCCACTCTTACCTGCTGACCGTCATGAACTTGGCTCACTCCGGCGACGACAACGCGCTCACCTTCCGATAATCCATCGACAATGTTGATGCCTTGCTCACTGACGCCGTCAACGCGCACAATGCGTTTCTCTAACACGTTGCTTGTTGGATGTACCACAAAAACATAATGCTCATCACCATCGCTAAGCACGGTATGACTAGGTAGTACCATCCCATTGCTGACACCAAACGCTTCGGCTTTCACTTTGACTGACGTCCCTGTAAACAATCGGCGCTCAGATGGAGGTTGCAACACTAAGGTAACGTGTAGCTGCTGGCTGCTTTGCTGGCTGACACTAAGCTCATCAACTTTAAGGGGGAATGACTGTGAAAATCCTTCGATTTCTGCGCTTAGCTTCACGGCGTCTGCGGTTTGAATTTTCACAAACTGCGATTGCGGCACCGTAATGGTGATTTTGTATTGTTCAACATCCTGCAACGTGAGGATTTTGGTCGACGAGGTAACTTTCGAGAAGTTGTCAATATAGCGCTGACTTACGATGCCAGAGAAGGGAGCGAGTAAAGAGGTATACTCAACATCCTTTACGCTTCGCTCAAATGCGGCTTGGGCTGAAATATATTGCGATTCCAGCGCATCCAAGTTCGCCTGGCTAATTGCCTTTTTATTGATAAGTGACAGTGCTCGTTCGTACTCTGCTTTCGCTTGTTTTAAAGAAGCCTTACTCGATTTTCTGTTAATAAGCTGTTGGCTACTATCTAGTTGCGCCAGTAACTGTCCTTTTTCTACTTTTTGACCCGATTTGATAGGAAGGTCTGTTAACTCACCTTGGATTCGAAAGTTCATGTCGATGATCTTATTCGCTTCAAGAACCCCGGTAAAATGCCGTACTTGATACTGTTTATGACTAACGACCAGCGTCTTGACCGGTTTAATTGGCGCAGACTTAGCTTGTGGTACCTCATCTTTGCTACACCCAAATAGGCTCAGCGCGACGATCAAGGTAGTCAATCCATTTTTATAACTGTGTGACACTTTCATTTTGTTAACCATTACAACTTCATTTCTAGCCATAGTAATGAGTTGAGCGTGGCGAAAAATGGTAAAATGTACGATTGGGTCTATTTCGGTTATGAGTTGGTCAACAGATAGCGTCGCTTCACTTATACTGTCAGCACCTTGTTCCTAGAGCGTCTATTTTGAAGTCTCCTATTCTAAAAACTTTGTTCTCAAAGTCACTGTTATCCAAGTTGTCGTTCTCACGACAGGATTTGCTGTTGCTGGTTGTATGGCCGCTCATCAACTCTGTGATTCTCTACTCATCACTGTACTACGTGATGATTGCGTTGGATAAGCCACTCTCCTTGGACAAGGCCTTTCGTGCCCTCACAGGCATCTTTTCAATATGTGCACTATTTTGGCTATTCCGACGACTATTTGACGCCAAATTTGGCGCTAATTATCGCCACAGGCTGCCATATCAAATCTTGATAAACTTGGTTTTGGCTTCATTAGCCATTGCCTTTACCTCCGGCGGTCTGCCGGTGGCGCAGACGTTTGATACTGTGACCGTCTTTCAGCTAGTCCGGCTAAAGCTGCTTACTCATTTGAACCTATTACTGCAAGTGACCATCTACACTATGGTTGTTCACAGTTGGCAGCTGAAACAAAAAGCGTTAGAGCTGGAGATGTCATTAAAAGAGTCTGAGATTTCTCTACTGCGCATTCAGACCAATCCGCACTTTCTATTCAACACACTGAACCTGCTACACAGCGAGATCCCAGAACGTCCCGAACTCGCTCAGGAGCTTATTTTTGAACTCAGTGACTTGCTCCGAGGCACTATCGCTATCTCAGACAAAAAGCGAATTTTGCTCAGTGATGAGGTGGAACTGATCGAGCATTATCTAGCCATTCAAAAAGCGCGCTTTACCGAGCGATTGTATTTCTCCATCGATATTGGCAAGGAGAGTCAAACGCTGAAAATCCCGCCTATGCTCATCATGCCTTTAGTCGAAAACGTCATAAAGCATGCACTTAGCAAGACCATTAAGCGCATTCACCTCGATATAAAAACCCGCTACACCGAGGGAGAGCTTTACATTACCGTTTGTAACAGTTGGCCGGAGACCAACACGCCTCAGTTTACAGCTGGCAGTGGTCATCGCAATATTAGCGATACCTTGAATTTAGAATACGACGACGCCAGTTTTTCAATGAACTTTGCCGATGGTACCAGCTGCGCGCAAATCACCATCCGTCATGTTTTTTAAGGAGAAACCGATGGACCGAGTCTTATTAATAGATGATGAGCCCGCAGCGACTCAAGCTTTAAAACGTAGCCTTGCGGCGTTTGAAGAGATTGACGTTATTGGTAGCTACAACGACCCACAAAAAGGCATTGAAGCGATATGCCAACGGATGCCAGACATCGTGTTTATGGACATTGAAATGCCTGGGTTGGATGGCTTTATGGTGGCAAAGGCTACCGAGCATATCCCTTATCACTTGGTGTATGTGACCGCCTATTCAGAGCACGCTCTAAGCGCATTTGAAACCAAAGTCGTGGATTACCTACTAAAACCCGTTCGCCAAACCAGACTTGAGCGCTGCCTTGAAAAGATTAAAGCCCTCCCACCTCTGGTATCACCTGCTGTGGAACAGGAAATTCTAGTCAATGATGGCAAGACAACCTACAGGCTCACCGAGAGCGATATCAGCTACATAGAGAGTATCGGCCGCTACCAACAAGTTAACCTAACAGCCTCGGGACAGAGAAAGTTTCAGCTACAGACGATCGTCACAGAAGAAACCATGACGAACTTTGAAAAAGAGTTGAGCACTGAGCAATTTTTGCGGGTACATCGCAGTTTTATCGTCAATGTGGGTTTGATAACCCAAGTCCAACGTGAGGGTCGAAATACTCTAGTGTCACTGAGCAGAGTGAGTCGGGTTATTCCAGTTGCAAGAACAAAGGTAGACTTGATATTAGATCATTTACGCTAAACCGTACGAATGATACCAATATAACTTGATGGAACCCTGTGCCAAGTAAATAACCAAACGATTTTCAAAGCCATCAAGCCCAATTGTGACGGCATGGAATTACCTTACTCAAAGTAATCCTAAAAAACCTAATTTAGCAAAGTCACTGATACATTTATGTCCAATTGTGTGTTTCACACTTAGAACTCACGATTGGAACTCACGATTGTGAAATCAATCATTCATTGATGATGATTGTTTATTTCATAATAACTTGATGAAAATGGATCGAAGGCTGGTTTTGCAAAGAACTCAGCCATAAACCGCTCAACCTGCAGTATCATTGTCTAGTTACGAACATGAACTTCACCGGATCTGCAATTGGCCGCCGGAACAAGCCTGATTCCGGCGCCCTTAGAGTTAAATCACATATTTTCCTCAGCAAATTCCGCTAGACGAGAGCGAACAACACCATTGAGATATATGTTGGCACTACCTTCGTAGTTCTTAAACTTCTCAATGACATAGGTGAGGCCAGAGGTAACAGGAGACAGATAATTACTATCAATTTGTGAAAGGTTACCGGATATAACAAGCTTGGTACCCTCACCACAACGAGTGATGATGGTTTTGAGTTGTGCTGCAGTTAAGTTTTGTGCCTCATCGACAAGAACGAATGCATGCTGAATCGAACGGCCACGCATAAAGTTTAAAGATTTGAACTGAATGTTCGCCTTATCAACAATATACTGGAGACTTTCATTTGGTAGAGCGTCCCCCTTATGCAAGCTTTCCATCGTGTCAGTTACCGCACCTAACCAAGGCAACATCTTCTCTTCTTCTGTACCCGGCAAGAAACCAATGGACTCTGCAATCTCTGGGGTTGATCGGGTTACGATCACCTTATCCACGATCCCTCGCTCGACCGACTGATCCAAAGCACTGGCTAGGGCTAAGTAGGTTTTCCCCGATCCTGCAGGGCCATTTAAGATAACTAGATCAATTTTAGGGTCGAGAAGTGCATGGAGAGCTATCCCTTGATAGACGTTTTTTGCATGGACCCCCCAAGCATTCTTGTGCAATAACCTTTCCTTACCGAGATCTAGTAATCGATAATGATCGCCATCCCTCCCGACAACCCTAGCAGCAAAGTCTGAATCTTCATCTAACAAATACTGGTTAACGTATAAATCACCTAACTGCTGGCACGGAATATCATGGTAAGTTCGACCATACTCTACAACTGTTTTTACATCTGTAATTTGCTGCCAGAAGTCACCATCAAAGCGCTGATAACCTTTTGATAATAGTTCTATGTCTTCAACTATTTTATCTTTTCGATAGTCTTCTACATGTTTCAAGCCAGCACTTCTGGCTTTAATGCGCATATTTATATCTTTCGTTACCAACACAACTTCTTGTGATTCATGCATTCGCTGTAGACACAAGGCACTATTGATAATGAAATTATCTGGACTATCTAAAGGCATCCAATCGGAGCCTGTTCTTCCGTTTAGTTCTATATAATCTGCAAATATAGATAGAGTTCCATCAGGGCTTGGTCCTTTATGTTCAATCAAAATCCCAGCTTGCACATCCTCAGGGCTTGCACCGTCAACTAAATGCTCAATGGTTTTAATTACAACACGGGCATCCCGCGCTACGTCTTTTTTGCTGTCCTTTATACGATCTAATTCTTCAAGAACAGTCATTGGAATAACAATACGGTGCTCTTCAAATGCATAAACTGCCATTGGGTCATGTAGCAACACATTAGTGTCAAGTACGTAGACTCGCTTCACATCATCACTTAAAACTTTACTCATGCAGCCACCTTCTCAGCTTGAAGACAATCATAAGACTCATTAACAGCCTTAAATCCACAGCCCTCTTTTTGCTTCAAGGTCTGAACGAATTTGGTAGATTTTTCGAACTTGACACCCGTCTTACCACTACCTGCGGCGCCAGTGAGAATCACAAGATCAATATCAGGGTCGAGCAGCGCATCAATCGCCATGCCTTGATAGACGTTCTTTGGTGTGATGTCCCATGCTCTGCGATTCATCAATCTTTCGCGGCTGAGGTCTCTCAGGGTAATGCTTTCCGGCTCAATCTCCTCGACTCGAGCGGCAAAGTCACTTTCTTCGTCAATCACATATTGGTTGAGGAAGGTTGGCTCGAACGGCGCTCTTGCTAAGGTGTGCAGCGTCTTGCCGCCTAAACTTCTGCTCTCGACATTATCGATACCATCCCAAAATGAGCCTTCCAGTTGTTGGAAGCCTTTGGTGAGGTATTGGATATCATCAATCAGTTGGTCAGTTTGATAGTCTTCAACAAAACGTACACCGGCGCCTTTTGCTCGTAAACGCATATTGATGTCTTTGGTGATGAGAACCACTTCGCGTGGTGCGCGTTTATTTTGAAGATAGAGGACAGCGTTGAGGATTCGGTTATCGCCCGCCTTGTCATCGGCAAAGGCTTTGATGCTTTCTTGAAGTTCGTAGTCAGCGAGTATTGAAATACTGCCAGATGCATTTATGTCTTTAGAAAAAGGGATGCCTTCCGATATTTGGTCTGGTGTGGCTTCCCTGAACAGGTCTTCGAGCGTTCGAATCGCAATTCTCGCATCTCGAGCAACGTCTCTTTTACTGTCTTTGATTCTGTCGAGTTCTTCTAGCACTGTCATGGGGATAACGACATCGTGCTCTTGGAAAGAAAATATAGCGAAGGGTTCGTGAAGTAGGATATTGGTGTCTAAAACAAATAGCTTCCGGTTGGTCTCGCCCATAGCATCTCCTTGCCGACGTGCGGCTTGCCTTGCATTCATTGAACGTAGATAAAGCTCATATAAAGATTAGTATCTGATTCTGGTGATAGTCAACTACTCACCTAAACTTCATCTAGAGGAACAGCACCATATCGTTACGAGTGAATATGGTGTATTCGTTTGAGAGCAGCAATCTGCTACCTATAGATTAACCATGAATTTTTGACAGTTTGATTGCACTGGCGAAAACAGAAAAAAAGCATGAAATCATCTCCTTTAGGCGTGACCTAAATCACAGCATCGAGTAAGATTAGCGACCTTTTTCTGCACCATTTTCTCGAGATATTTATTATTGAGAGCGCACTTAAAAAGTGGCTGCAAACTAGACATTTTTGGCTATATTTTTAGTTCAGGAGCGATAACGTTCTTGTTTGAAACTGCAGTTAAGAAGACCAAATTCCAACTATAAGATTGAGGTAGTCGATTCATGACATTTGCTTTGGGGCAACGCTGGATAAGCGATACGGAGAGCGATTTAGGTTTAGGTACCGTTGTAGCAATGGATGCTCGCACAGTGACACTAATGTTTGCAGCGTCAGAAGAAAACCGTGTTTATGCACGTACTGATGCTCCCGTAACCCGAGTAACGTTTAATGTAGGCGATGTCATCGAATGCCAAGAAGGTTGGTCTCTGTCTGTCGAAGAAGTTATCGAAGACAAAGGGCTGCTAACCTACTTAGGTACTCGCGAAGATACCCAAGAAACAGAAGTCACTCTGCGTGAAATCTTCTTAAGCAACCAGATCCGATTTAACAAGCCACAAGATAAACTGTACGCGGGTCAAATCGATCGTATGGATAACTTTGTGTTGCGTTACCGCGCGCTGAGCAACCAGTACCAACAACACAAGAGCCCTATGCGTGGCTTGTGTGGTATGCGTGCTGGCTTAATCCCTCATCAGCTATACATCGCTCATGAAGTGGGTCGTCGTCACGCTCCGCGTGTTTTACTGGCCGATGAAGTTGGCCTAGGTAAAACCATCGAAGCGGGCATGATCATCCACCAACAGGTGCTGTCTGGCCGTGCTGAACGTATTCTTATTGTGGTTCCTGAAACTCTACAACATCAATGGTTAGTAGAGATGATGCGTCGTTTCAATCTGCACTTCTCTATCTTTGACGAAGAGCGTTGTATCGAAGCGTTTGCTGAATCAGACAACCCATTTGATACCCAGCAATACGTTTTGTGTTCTTTGGACTTCCTACGTAAGAGCCGCAAGCGCTACGAGCAAGCTCTTGAAGGCGAGTGGGACTTGTTGGTTGTCGATGAAGCGCACCACCTTGAGTGGAGCCAAGACAAACCAAGCCGTGAATACCAAGTGGTTGAAGGCTTAGCGGAAAATACGTCTGGTGTGCTACTACTAACAGCAACGCCTGAACAGCTTGGTCGTGAGAGCCACTTTGCACGTCTGCGTCTGCTTGATCCTGATCGCTTCTACGATTACGAAGCATTCGTTGAAGAAGAAGACCAATACGCACCGGTTGCTGATGCAGTAACGGCTCTGTTCTCTGGAGTGAAGCTTGAAAACAGCGCGAAGAACCAGATTACGGAACTGCTTTCTGAGCAAGATGTTGAGCCTCTATTCCGCGTTATCGAAGGTGATAGCAGCGAAGAAGAGCAAGCGTTAGCTCGCCAAGAATTGATTGATAACCTTATGGATCGCCATGGTACTGGCCGTGTTCTTTTCAGAAACACACGTGCTGCAATCAAAGGCTTCCCTAAGCGTAATGTAAACCTACTGCCGATGGAGATTCCAACGCAGTACACAACCTCAATGCGTGTATCTGGCATGATCGGTGGCAAAATGGCTCCCGAAGCTCGTGCAATGAAGATGCTGTATCCAGAAGAGATCTTCCAAGAGTTTGAAGGTGAAGATTCAAGCTGGTGGCAGTTCGACTCACGTGTTAACTGGTTGATTGAAAAGATCCAAGACAAGCGCAGCGAGAAAATCCTAGTGATCGCCTCTCGTGCAAGTACGGCTCTTCAATTAGAGCAAGCACTGCGTGAGCGTGAAGGTGTGCGTGCAACCGTATTCCACGAAGGCATGTCGATTCTAGAGCGTGATAAAGCTGCGGCTTACTTTGCTCAAGAAGAGGGCGGCGCTCAGGTTCTTATCTGTAGTGAAATCGGCTCTGAAGGTCGTAACTTCCAGTTCGCTAACCAACTTGTGATGTTCGATCTTCCATTCAACCCAGACTTGCTTGAGCAACGTATTGGCCGTTTGGACCGTATCGGTCAGCTGCGTGATATCGACATTCATGTTCCTTACCTAAAAGGCACATCACAGGCGATCCTTGCGCGTTGGTTCGATGAAGGTCTGAATGCATTTGCGGAAACTTGTCCAACGGGTCGCACGGTTTACGATAAGTACTCAGATGTTCTTATCGAGATGCTGGCTTCTGGTAACACTGAGCAACTTGATGAAGTGATTGAAGAGTCTGCCAAGCTAAATCAAAGCCTGAAATCAGATCTAGAAAAAGGCCGTGATCGCCTATTAGAAATGCACTCAAACGGCGGCGACAAAGCGCATGAAATTGCAGAGAAGATTGCCTCGACTGACGGCGACACTAACCTAGTAACGTTTGCACTAAGCCTGTTCGATACGATTGGCTTGAACCAAGACGACAAGGGTGAGAATGCTCTGGTTGTAACGCCGTCTGAGCACATGATGGTGCCAAGCTACCCAGGCTTACCATACGAAGGCGCAACCATCACGTTTGATCGTGATACTGCGCTTTCTCGTGAAGACATGAACTTCATTAGCTGGGAACACCCAATGATTCAGGGCGGTATCGATCTGCTACTGAGTGAAGGTGTTGGTGCATCAGCGGTATCACTACTGAAAAACAAAGCGCTGCCAGTGGGTACTATCCTGCTTGAGCTGGTTTACCTTGTGGATGCGCAAGCGCCGAAACGCAGCGGTATCAGCCAGTTCTTGCCTAAGACGCCAATTCGTTTGATGATGGATGGCCGTGGTAATGACTTATCAGCTCAGGTTGAGTTCGACAGCTTTAACCGTCAATTAAGCCCTGTAAACCGTCACCTAGCGAGCAAGCTAGTTAACTCGGTACAAGGTGAAATTCACAAGCTAATCGAAGCGGGTGAGACGCACGTACTTCCTAAAGTGGAAGAAGTGCGTGAACAAGCTCAACGAGATATGCAGACTAACCTGAACGGTGAATTAGAGCGTCTACAAGCGCTTAAAGCCGTGAATCCTAATATTCGTGATGAAGAGCTAGAGGTAATCGAAGCTCAAATCAATGAACTGACCGGTTACATCAGCAAAGCTCAGGTTCAGCTAGATTCATTACGCTTGATTGTGGTTTCTCACAACTAGTTTTGAATTAGCGAAATGCTTCAACGAAATAAGGCCTTCATTATGAAGGCCTTATTTGTATCTGTAGCTTAATTAACAATTCAAGTAGCTGGTTACATTAACCACTTCCACCAAACAAATACCGCTAGGAAACCAAATAGGTAAACAAGACCTGCTACAGACAACCATTTTAGTTTGCTGCCAATGGCTAGCGCTTCTGGAAGCTTAGCTTTGTTGACCAAGATGAAATTAAGCAGAGCGAAGAATGGCGTTGTTGCAAACGCGAGTACCATTGCGAAATCGAGCATAGGCATCAGTGCTGCGCTAAAGAACATCACAATCGCGAGTGCCGCGATAGAGACAATGATTATCCAGCCTTGCAGCATTCTTGGGCTTGAATCTTTTTTGAATAATAGACGTTGTGATTCAGCAAGCACGCGTGAGTAGCCATCGATAACGGTAATGGTGCTACCAAAGATACAGAAGAAAGCGATAAGAGCGATTAACGGGCGAGACCATTCACCAATTGTCGAAGCGTAGATGCCGACCAATTGATGAGTAAAGCCAACACCGGAGCGAGACAGTTCAACTCCCGAACCGTGAAGTACTAGCGCGCCTAACGCAACGAATACTAAAGCAAGCAGCGCCGTACCAATGTAGCCAACGTTAAAGTCGAACAGCGCTGATTGTGCGGTCACTTCCTGCTTCTCTTTTTGGCTTTTTAGCCACATAGAGGTGATGCTTGATATTTCGATAGGCGCAGGCATCCAACCCATGGTCACCACGATAAAACCAATAGCAGCCAATGACCAAGGCGACGGTGGAACAAAAGCAGCATCAGGTTCGACTGGAGAGCCGATAGCAATGGCGACTGCAGCTAAGGTTGTGATGGTTAAGATCGCCATGATCGCTTTAGATAGTGTATCTAGAGCACGATAATGGCCAGCAAACAGAATGATCAAACAGGTCGCTAAAACGATCATGCACAAGGTGCTAGTGGCTAAATCGAAAGGAACAAAGTAACTGAGTAGGCTTGCACTGAATAATAGCAGGGCAGCGGTATTCACGACCGCAGATATGGCACTCAAGATCGAAAAGATCACAAGGTATGGGCGGCCTAGGTTAGAGTAACCTTCCACCAAGCTTTGACCCGTTCCTAGCGTGTATTGGATGCCGGCTCTGAAGAATGGATATTTAAATACGTTAACGAGGATAATGAGAGCGGCAAGCTGCCAACCATAAATCGCACCCGCCTTGGTTGAGGCGACTAAGTGAGAACCACCTACAGCCGCTGCGGCCATCATAACGCCTGGGCCAAGAGACTTAATTAAACTTGATAGGGGAGCTGAGGTTGGTGTTTTTGTGTTGGTGGTTTTAACCGTACTGTCCATCGTTTTTCCTTTGATGCTGACTTCTTATTATCCGTTACCCTATCAATACCATGTTTTGTAAAGTCGTCAACTTTTATGTACGAAAATGTTGAAAGTTGTATTTATTTATAAACGAATCAACCGTAAATTATTTATTCACTAGCAATTAAGAGGCTTCAATGGCGTTAGAACAGTACACACCACCGCGTGAACCGTGGATTGATATTGTTTATCAAGATGACGATATTCTTGTGGTGAACAAGCCTGCAGGCCTGCTTTCTGTTCCGGGTAGGTTACCTGAGCATTACGACAGCATGTGGAGTCGGTTAGTTGTCGAATTTCCAGAGATTCAAGTCGTTCATCGATTGGACATGTCGACCTCAGGCTTGATGCTGCTCGCTAAACACAAACAAGCTGAGCGTCATTTGAAGAAGCAATTTCAATATCGACTGACACACAAACTCTATTACGCCCGAGTATGGGGTTCAGTAGAAGAAGCAGAAGGTTTGATTGACCTCCCTCTTATTTGCGATTGGCCAAACCGGCCGAAGCAAAAAGTGTGTTTCGAGGATGGTAAATCATCACAGACTCGTTATGTGGTAGAACAGCAAGAACTCCAAACGACTTTACTTAAGTTACTGCCAATTACCGGGCGTTCTCACCAATTGAGAGTGCATTGCATGGAAATAGGCGCACCGATTGTGGGCGATGAGTTTTACGCAACATCAGAAGCATTTGAATACAGTGATAGGTTGGCTTTGCATGCGTGTGAGCTGAGCTTTTATCATCCAGCGAATAATCAATTGTTTAAAGCCTTTGTTCCCTGTGACTTTTATCCTCAAGCATCGCCACAAATCGAACAGCACTTTGAAATTGCGCTTGAGCTTCCAGACTACAGTAAGCTAAAAGCTTAGAATGGACTGATTCATAGATCTAACCAAGGAAGAAGAATGCCAACGCTGAATGTTGTGTTTCTCGATAGAGCGACTATCCCATCTCAAATTCATTTAAAGCCTCTGAGCTTTGAGCATGAATGGGTAGAGTATGATTTCACAGCTCCTGAGCAAGTATCAGAGCGAGTTGAAGAAGCTGATGTGGTGATCACTAACAAGGTAGTGCTCAATGAGTCGAATCTCGCTGGTGCGAAAAAACTCAAGTTGATCGCGGTTTCAGCGACCGGTGTCAATAATGTCGATGTGGAATACTGCAAATCTAAAAACATTGCAGTGACAAACGTACAAGGTTATGCGACTCAATCGGTTCCTGAACATGTGATTGCTATGCTGTTTACGCTAAAACGAAACCTTGTTGGTTATCATCAAGACATTGAAGTCGGGGAGTGGCAAAAGGACAAGCAGTTCTGTTTTTTTACACATCCGATTCAAGATATGGCTGGCAGCACATTGGGCTTAATCGGTAGTGGCAGCTTAGGCCAAGCGACTGCGATACTGGCTAAAGCGATAGGTATGAAGGTGATTTTTGCTGAGCGAAAAGGGGCGGAGTCTTGTCGAGAGGGGTATCTGCCTTTTGATACAGTGTTGCAGCAAGCCGATGCGATCAGCTTGCATTGTCCATTGACTGAAGCGACCCAAAATCTGATTTCAGAGCGAGAGCTCACAATGATGAAATCGAGCGCGGTATTAATTAATGCCGGGCGCGGAGGTCTAGTAGATGAACAAGCCCTAGTTGAGGCTTTGAAAAAACATGAGATTGCAGGCGCAGGTATGGATGTGTTTACACAAGAGCCAGCCGACAACTCAAATCCACTATTGGCTAATAGCCACTTACCGAACTTATTACTCACTCCACATGTGGCGTGGGGCAGTGACAGTTCAATTCAAAAACTGTCTGATATCTTAATCGATAATATTGATGGGTTTGTTGAGGGTAATCCGCAGAACTTAGTGAGTTGATTAAAGAATTAAATGGTGCGAACGCAAAACAAAAAAGGTTGGCCTGTAGGCCAACCTTTTTAGATTGTGTGTCGATTAAATGACTTAACCTTGCGGTTTAACCACCAATACATTGATTGGTGAGTTCTGTACTACTTTGCTTGCAACCGAGCCAAGTACCACTTTGTCGATTTTTGAACGCTTATGGCTAGGCATCACGATAAGGTCGGCGCCAAGCTTTTCTGCGTAATCAAGAATCGTCGCGTAGGTTTTACCCTCAGCAACATGAACTTTGTAAACCACTTCATCGTCGATGTGTTTGTCGGCAAACTCTTTCAGCTGATTTTTAACATCAAGCTTCATTTGGTTCGCTGCATCTTTCGGGAAGTAAGACGCCACCATCGACATGTGAATGCCTGGTAGTACGTTCAGAATGTGGATTTCAGCATTGCTGTGTTTTGCGTGCCATACCGCCAGTTCGACTGCCTTATCAGAAAAGCCTTTGTCATTAAGATCAACAGGAACAAGGATTTGTTTATACATGTATTCGTCTCTTTTTAATCAGCGCTAAGCTTTCACTTAGCACTGTAATTATCCTTTCCATGTAATAAAGCCAAATAGCGCTAAGCACTACTCAGCCTTATCCATTACGCGCTAATCTCATCCTTACGAGCACGTCTTCTTTGGTTCATCGCTAAACCAATCAAAATGATCAGAGCTGGTAAGAATACCCACTCTTTCATTGGTCGATCTGCATCTTGGATAACGGATTTGATTTCCCAATCGAAATCAATACCAGCCGCTTCTGCTGGGCTACCGAACTCAACCATATCAACAATCATCTTGCCTTCTGATTCAGTCAGCATTAGACCCATAGAGGCAATACGATCTTCACTTGAGGTCGCAGAATCTTCAAACGGCAGGCGAACTGTCTTTTCAGAATAGTCACCTTCTAAGTTTTCGCCACCCACTCTAAGTTCAAGTGATTGTCCCACATCCAGCTTTTCCGTGATTTGAGCAATCTCAACTCCAGGTGAAAGAACTTTCTCTGGGTAAATCATGTCCCACCAGAAGCCAGGGCGGAAGAAAGTGAAGGTTAATGCAATAAGCAGCACCGTTTCCCACCACTTGTTCTTGGTGAACCACCAACCTTGTGTTGCAGCTGCGAAGATAAGTACCGCAGTCACAGATGAGAAAATCGTTAGTGCTAAGTGCCACCAAGAATCAATGCCCATCAGTAGTAGTTGAGTATTGAAGATGAACATGAAAGGTAGAATTGCGGTACGGATATCATAGGTGAAGCCTTGGATACCAGTACGAATCGGATCTGATTTCGCAATTGCCGCTGCTGCAAACGCCGCGAGACCTACCGGAGGTGTATCATCCGCAAGAATACCGAAGTAGAACACGAATAAGTGAACCGCAATCAATGGAATGATCAAGCCGTGCGCAGCGCCTAGGGTCACGATTACCGGAGCCATCAGCGTTGATACAACGATGTAGTTTGCTGTGGTTGGCAAGCCCATACCTAAGATCAAGCTGATTACTGCAGTGAATAGCAACATAAGAATGATGCTACCGCCTGAGATAAACTCAACGAAGTCCGTCATTACTAGACCGATACCCGTTAGAGTCACCACGCCTACAACCGTACCTGCAGCCGCTGTCGCGACACCGATACCAATCATGTTACGTGCGCCTGAAACCAAGCTCTCTGCGAGATCAACGAAGCCAGCTTTAGTTTGCTCTGCAAGATCGTCTGATTTGTTCATCAGAGTCATTAACGGACGCTGAGTGATCAGAATGAAGATCATGAACACGGTCGCCCAGAATGCCGACAGACCTGGAGAGAAACGTTCAACTGTTAAACACCAAACAAGCACCACGATAGGCAATAGGAAGTGCAGGCCAGACTTAATTGTTGGACCTGGATCCGGAACTTCTTTGAGATCCGCATCGATTTCCATGCCGCCTTCAGATGCGTATTTTGCTGATACACGAACCAGAGCGACATAAGCGACTAATAGAGCCACCGTTACGATTGGTGTTGCAGCATCGCCAAAGACATCTTTCGTCCAACCGACACCGTAGTAAACTGCGGCACTGATAACACACAGACCTAAAATGGTACCCGTGAAAGACAGTAAGCTTTGTACGATAGTTGGTGTGTGGCGACGAGGTAGGCCAGTCATACCTGCTTTACATGCTTCTAGATGAACAATGTAAATCAGAGCGATGTAAGAGATCAGAGCGGGCAGTAGCGCGGCTTTGATTACTTCTACATACGAAATGCCCACATACTCAACCATCAAGAAGGCTGCTGCACCCATGATAGGTGGTGTTAATTGACCATTGGTTGAAGCCGCGACTTCTACTGCGCCTGCTTTAGTGCCCGGGAAACCAACACGCTTCATTAGCGGGATAGTAAAGGTACCCGTGGTTACCACGTTCGCGATAGATGAACCTGATACCAAACCAGACAGACCTGATGCGACAACGGCTGCTTTCGCTGGGCCGCCTTTCATGTGACCAAGCAGTGAGAATGCAACTTTAATAAAGTAAGCACCGGCGCCAGCACGTTCTAGCATTGCACCAAACAGTACAAACAAGAATACGAATGACGTTGATACGCCAAGTGCCACACCGAATACACCTTCAGTTGTTAGCCACAGATGCGACATTGCCTTGTTCAGGCTCGCACCTTTGTGGGCAATAACGTCCGGCATGTGAGGGCCGCCAAAGGTATAAAGTAGGAATACTGCTGCCACAACCATAAGAGGTGGACCCAAAGCGCGTCGTGTTGCTTCAAGCAGTAAAACCATACCGAATACAGCCGCAACAATATCGAATGTTGTTGGTGCGCCCGATCGCTCAGCGAGTTCAGTATAGAAAATATAGATATAAGAAGCTGAAAAGCTACCTACAAGCGCTAATATCCAATCGACTGCGGGGATGCGATCCCTAGGCGAATTCTTCATGGCTGGATAAGCGGTAAAGGCTAGGAAAATAGCAAACGTAAGGTGAATTGCTCGAGCTTCAGTGTCGTTTAAAATTGCGAAGTTAAAAATGAACGGCAGCGGAGATGCATACCAAAGTTGGAACAGTGACCAACATAGAGGCACAAACCATAAAATACGGCCTTGGATACCACGAGGGCTACGCGCACCAGTATCTGATTGTGCCACCATTTCTTGCACATCTGGAGACGGTGATGTTGTCTGCGTCATGTACTTTATCCTTATTATTGATGGTCTGCCTTTCTTACGAACAACGAGACGTTATTTCTTTCCTATCTAGTGTAGTGAATGGATAGGGAAATGCGTTTTTTGCTCGTCTTTGTCTTAGGCTTGATACGAAGGTAAGTCCGCCAAATTGGAGAAACTTAAAGGGCTGTTCTTTTCACTTAAATTATTTTTATAAAACGTGAAAAGCCAATAAGGAGGGCTAGCCTCCTTATTGGTGTAGTAGGCTTAAAGTAGAGTTACTTTAGAAGGCCCACTTCTTTGTAGTATTTTGCTGCGCCTGGGTGAAGAGGGATAGAGATACCCGCTTTAACCATGTCTTCTTTTTTCAGGTTAGCAAATGCTGGGTGTAGGCGTTTGAAAGTGTCAAAGTTTTCAAATACTGCCTTAGCAACGTTGTATGCAACTTCTTCAGAAACGTCTGAAGTTGTTACCATAGTAGCTGCAACACCGAAGCTGTTTACGTCAGCGTCAGTACCACGGTACATACCAGCAGGAACTGTGCTGTAAGCGTAGTATGGGTTTTCAGCTACGATCTTGTCGATCTGTGGACCTGTTGCTGAAACCAGTTTTGCATCACAAGACGTTGTTGCTTCTTTGATTGATCCGTTCGGGTGACCAACCATGTAGATGAATGCATCTATCTTGTTATCACAAAGTGCTTGTGAACGCTCAGAACCTTTAAGTTCAGAAGCAAGCTTGAAGCTGTCGTTAGTCCAGCCCATAGCGTCCATTACAACACCCATCGTTGCACGGTCACCAGAACCTGGGTTACCAATGTTTACACGCTTACCTGCTAGGTCAGACACATTGTTGATGCCAGCATCAGTACGAGCGATGATGTTGAACGGTTCTGTATGTAGAGAGAACATCGCGCGAAGTTTCTTGTATTCGCCCTGATCTTTGAACTTACTTGTACCGTTGTAGCCGTGGTATTGCCAGTCCGATTGAACAACACCGAAATCTAGTTCACCAGCACGGATGGTGTTAACGTTGTAGATTGAACCACCAGTAGACTCTACAGAACAACGAATGTTGTGGTCTTTGCGGCCCTTGTTCACTAGCTTACAAATCGCACCACCAGTTGGGTAGTAAACACCCGTAACTGAACCAGTACCAATCGTGATGAACTCTTGAGCGTTAACAGCGCCAGCGCCCATTACAGCAGCTGCAATAGCACCAACTTTAATAAGTTTGGTAAATGCCATGAATTTCCCTTCCTTTATTCATTATTAACCCTGAAACAAGTGTAGTTGCTTCAGGAGTTTCCTATTTGGAAACGGCACCTTTTTCAATCCATGTGATGAAAAAGTGGCTGAATAATATCAAAAATTGGCAGAAAATTACTCGAATGTTAAAAGATATAGCTGAAAAATCTAACAAATGATGTCTGGATCTCGTGTTTGATTTACTACTGAGTTTTTTAAAATCAATAGTTTAGTGTGATTTTGGAAGGGAGGTATGGATATTCGAGGATGTGATTTGGATCACGAAGCGAATAGATGCTCGTGATCCATTAATAAGGCTGATAGTTATGAAACAGAGATCAATTATCCAGCGTATTCAAACAGTTCGCACACTGAATCAAACAGTTGCTTAGTGGTAACCGATAACGTTGGAGTAATGAAGATAGTGTCATCACCTGCGACTACGCCCAGTATACCTTCCGACTTACCTAGTGAGTCTAATAAACGAGCAATCAGCTGCGCCGCACCAGGACCTGTGTGTATCACCACCAATGCATTGTTGTGGTCAATATCTAGTACTAATTCTCGTAAAGAGCTAGAAACGGTCGGAACACCTAGCTCAGCAGGAAGACAGTAAACCATCTCCATTTTTGCGTTACGAGTTCGAACGGCACCAAACTTGGTTAACATACGCGAGACTTTAGACTGGTTGATGCTTTCAAAACCTTCGTGTTTTAGAGCATCAACAATTTCGCCTTGTGAGCCAAAACGTTCTTCTTTTAGTAAGGCTTTAAATGCACGAACTAAGTTGTCTTGCTTTTCTGTATTGCGCATATGTCATTCTTATTCATTAACAAAGATGTTTGCATATTCTCGCATACATATTCAATTTTAGCCAAAACATCCCTGTAATTTGTTAGTCATATCACTGTAAATATTTAATGGAATAATGTGTTATTTGCGACGACTTATTTTGTTATTTCAGTCGATTATCGCCATAATGCGAACTTGCTGTGTAGCACGGTTTTATTGACTTGCGCGAAGTCGCAAAGCTAGCGTTAATTGATTGTAATCACTTTGTGATTAATATAGTTTTTTAACTTAGATTTAGCTCAAGAATTACCCTACAAAGAATCTATAAGAGAAAGCTCTCAAGGAGAATAACAATGAAAGTAGCTGTTATTGGTGCCGCTGGTGGCATCGGTCAAGCCCTAGCCCTACTACTTAAGAACCGCCTACCTGCTGGTTCAGATCTTGCACTTTACGACATCGCTCCGGTAACACCGGGTGTTGCTGCCGATCTTAGCCATATCCCAACGCCTGTTTCGATCAAAGGTTACGCGGGTGAAGATCCAACACCAGCACTAGAAGGTGCGGATGTTGTACTTATTTCAGCGGGTGTTGCTCGTAAGCCTGGTATGGATCGTGCGGATCTTTTCAATGTGAACGCTGGCATTGTTAAGTCTCTTGCAGAGAAAATCGCAGTTACTTGTCCGACTGCTTGTGTTGGTATCATTACTAACCCAGTAAACACAACAGTGCCAATCGCGGCTGAAGTACTGAAGAAAGCGGGCGTTTACGACAAGCGTCGTCTATTCGGTATTACGACTCTTGATGTGATTCGTTCTGAAACGTTCGTTGCTGAACTAAAAGACAAAGATCCAGGCGACATCCGTGTTCCTGTTATCGGTGGTCACTCAGGCGTAACGATTCTTCCTCTACTTTCTCAAGTTGAAGGCGTAGAGTTCACTGATGAAGAAATTGCAGCGCTAACGACTCGCATCCAAAATGCAGGTACTGAAGTAGTAGAAGCTAAAGCTGGCGGCGGCAGTGCGACACTGTCTATGGGTCAAGCGGCTTGTCGTTTCGGTCTTGCACTAGTTAAAGCACTTCAAGGTGAAGAAAACGTGATTGAATGTGCATACGTTGAAGGTGAAGGCGAGCACGCTCCATTCTTCGCACAGCCAGTTAAACTAGGCAAAGAGGGCGCTGAAGCGATCCTTAGCTACGGTGAGCTAAGTGACTTCGAACGTAACGCTTTAGATAGCATGCTTGAAACGCTAAATGGTGACATCGAGATTGGTGTTGAATTCGCTAAATAAGCGAAACGCTATTTAACTCAGACTTAAGCTAATTAATAAGGGCCGGTCATTATGATCGGCTTTTTTGATCCTGAAGTTCAAGCTACTCGTATTTAGCTTTACAATTAATGTGAAGGTAAATGTTATGGCTACTGTTCAGAAGGGTATGAATGTCGAATATTTGGGGCACTTAGGAAAAGTATTGGTAATTGATGAGCAAGAGCAGTACGCGCTAGTAGAGACTTACAACGGGCATGAGCAGTACGCGGTGCCAATGGAAGAGCTTGAAGAGATTGAAGCACAACTGCCGTTATCATTAGAAGCCAGTCGATATTGAATTTGGCTCACCTACAAATATTTGTTGAAAACCAAAAAAAAGAGCCCTGAGGCTCTTTTTGTTATTTATATAGAAGCTAGAAGCTAGAAGCTAGAAGCTAGAAGCTAGACGCGAGTTGTCTATTAACCTGCTTACTTACTGCGTTTAACAGCTAAGTGTGCGAGCGTGGTTAGCGCTTGCTTATATTCTGAGTCAGGAAGTACAGAAAGCTCAGCGATGGCTTTATCGGCCTCTTCGTAGGCTTTATTTGTTGTGTACTCTAAAGAGCCTGTCTCTTTCATTACAGCCATAATATCGTCAAGACGTTCCATGCCGTTCGCTTTCTCAATCGCTTCACGAATCATGCTTGCTTGTTCAGGAGAGCCATTATGCATTGCGTAAAGTAGAGGCAGTGTTGGTTTGCCTTCGGCTAGATCGTCACCAACGTTTTTACCCATCTCTTTACCATCTGCAGTGTAATCCATCACATCGTCAATCAGTTGGAAAGCGGTGCCTAGGTATTTACCATAGTTCTGCATTGCTGTTTCGATCTCTGGTGATGACTCAGTAAGAATCGCACCGATTTGGGTCGCAGCTTCGAACAAACGAGCAGTCTTAGAGTAGATCACCTGCATGTAGCTTTCTTCTGTGGTGTCTGGGTTATTGCAGTTCATTAATTGTTGAACTTCACCCTCGGCAATCACGTTTACCGCTTCACTCATTAGCTCAAGGATCTTTAAAGATCCTAGCGTTGTCATCATTTGGAATGAGCGTGTGTAGATAAAGTCACCCACCAAAACGCTAGCGGCATTACCAAAAGCGGCATTGGCCGTCGCTTTACCGCGTCTCATGTCTGATTCATCGACAACATCGTCGTGAAGCAGGGTTGCGGTGTGAATAAACTCGATAAAGGCTGCAGAGGTGATATGAGCTTCACCTTGATAACCAAGTGCGCGAGCAGATAAAAGAGCAAGCAAAGGGCGTAGGCGTTTGCCACCACCGCTAACGATATAAAAACCAAGCTGGTTGATTAAACTTACGTCAGAATTAAGTTGGGCTTGAATTGTTTCATTCACTTTTGCCATATCATTGGCAGTAAGCGTTTGGATAGCTTTAAAATCCATTGTTCATCCGGCTGAAGTTAGACCCTGTAAGGCTTATACGTTGTATTTAATTGTTGAATAATACACTAAAAAACGTTGATTAATACATCGCTAAAGGGCATGATTGCCGCACTTTTCTTTGGCGAACAGGTTTTCGCCAATTTTTTAAAAATATGGCTTGTCATAGCGCCATGATTCCCGTAGAATCTGCGCCCTATTGATTAGTTTAGCGCACACCCGAGTTGTACAATTAACAACCATAGGCTGTGCGGAAAAAGCGGAGTAAAATATGTACGCTGTTTTCCAATCTGGTGGCAAACAACACCGAGTAAGCGAAGGTCAAACACTTCGTTTAGAGAAATTAGACGTTGAAACTGGTGCAACTGTTGAATTTGATAAAGTTCTTCTTGTTGCTAACGGCGAAGAAATCGCTGTTGGTGCACCTCTTGTTGAAGGTGGCAAGGTTACTGCAGAAGTAGTACAACACGGTCGTGGCGATAAAGTAAAAATCGTTAAGTTCCGTCGTCGTAAGCACTCGCGTAAGCAAGCTGGTCACCGTCAGTGGTTCACTGAAGTGAAAATCACTGGCATTAACGCTTAAGTATTAGGAGAGTTTAACAATGGCACATAAAAAAGCTGGCGGTTCTACTAATAACGGCCGCGATTCAGAAAGCAAACGTCTTGGTGTTAAGCGTTTTGGTGGTGAATCTGTTCTTGCAGGTAACATCATCGTTCGTCAACGTGGTACTAAGTTCCACGCTGGCACAAACGTTGGCATCGGTAAAGACCACACTCTTTTCGCTCTTACTGAAGGTAAAGTGAAATTTGCTGTTAAAGGTCCTAAAAACCGTAAGTTTGTAAGCATCGAAGCTGAGTAATTTAATCTTTAACTAGATTATTTTATTAGCTTTCAAGCTGAATTCAAAAGCCCTGCCGATTCGGCAGGGTTTTTTATTTATAGCAAGAATAAAAAAGCAGACGCTCTTGTTTTGGTTTTGAGAAGCCGTTTTATTTTTTGATAAACAGATTAGTTTTTAAGAAGCCGTTTGTTTTTAAGAAATAAGAAGCAAAGAACCTCTCCTTATTTGTTCCTTGGTTGCAGGTCGGCCTAGATCTTAGGTGATCGATCTAAACACGGATCTGCTAGAATTTATATCACTCCTTGATGAGTGGTAACGCAACGTAAGTGCGGAGTTAAAAAATGAAATTCGTTGATGAAGCGGTAGTAAAAATAGAAGCCGGTGATGGCGGTAATGGTACAGTTAGCTTTTGGCGCGAAAAATTCGTCGCTAAAGGTGGTCCTGATGGCGGCGACGGTGGTGACGGCGGTGATGTTTACATCCAAGCGGATGAGAACTTAAACACACTGATCGATTACCGTTTCCAACGTTTTTACAATGCAGAGCGTGGCGAGAATGGTCGCGGCGGTAACTGTACTGGTAAACGTGGTAAAGACATTACGCTGAAAGTACCAGTTGGTACGCGTGCAGTTGATATCCACACCAACGAAATCGTTGCTGAAGTTGCTGAACACGGCAAGAAAGTAATGGTTGGTAAAGGTGGTTGGCACGGTCTTGGTAACACGCGTTTTAAATCGTCTGTTAACCGCGCTCCTCGTCAAAAGACAATGGGTACTAAAGGCGAAGTTCGTGAACTGCGTTTAGAGCTTCTTCTATTAGCTGACGTTGGTATGCTTGGCCTACCAAACGCAGGTAAATCTACTTTTATTCGTTCAGTATCTGCTGCGAAACCAAAAGTGGCTGATTACCCGTTCACTACTTTGATCCCAAGCTTGGGTGTGGTAAGTGTTGTCCCTGAAAAGAGCTTCGTTGTTGCCGATATCCCAGGACTAATCGAAGGCGCAGCTGATGGCGCTGGCCTTGGTATCCGATTCCTTAAGCACCTTGAGCGTTGTCGTGTTCTTCTGCATATGATCGACATTATGCCGATCGATCAATCTGATCCTATTCAGAATGCACTAACGATCATCGATGAGCTTGAGCAATACAGTGAAAAAGTTTCACAAAAACCTCGCTGGTTAGTGTTCAATAAAGTTGACCTAATGCCAGAAGACGAAGCAGACGAAAAGATTCAAGAAATCATCGATGCTTTGGGCTGGGAAGGCGAGTACTTCAAGATCTCTGCTGTGAATAAAATCGGCACCAAAGATCTTTGCTTCAAACTAGGTGAGTTTATGGAAAACCTACCTCGTGAAGTTGTAGAAGTTGAAGAAGAAGAAAAAGTAGACTTTATGTGGGATGACTACCATAAAGATGCGATGAGCGGTAAGAATGTCGTTACTGAAGATGACGACGATTGGGACGATTGGGATGACGAAGAGGATGACGGCCATGTTATCTATGTTCGTGACTAATCCTCTTAGTTTCTCATAACGCATCGGTCGCTTCTTACAAGTACACTGATAGTTTTATTAAACCGCAATGAAAATTGCGGTTTTTTTGTATCTAAATCATGACGTCTTACTGTTTTTTATGCAAAATTTATCTTTAGATAATTAACGCCTATGGGAAGGAAATCATGGCATCAAAGCAAAGAGCGATCTCAAGACTCGTCGCTCAATCAGGACAAATGTTATTGGCGCACGGGGCAGAGAGCACACTGGTCGGCGATATCATGCGTCGCATCGGTATTGCTTGTGGGGTGAATGAGGTTGAAGTCGCACTGTCAGCCAATGCGCTTGTTGTAACTACCGTAATGGATGATCACTGTATTACCACTACTCGAAGTTGTGCTGATCGTGGCATTAACATGCAGGTTATCACCGACATTCAACGCATTTGCATCATGATGGAGAAGGGAATTCTCGATTATGATTTGGCGTATAAAAAGATTCAAAACATCAGCCCCGAGCGCTACAACCGTTGGTTAGTGGTTGTGATGATAGGGTTGTCGTGCGCCTCTTTTAGCCACCTTGCGGGCGGAGACTGGCAAGTCTTCATGATGACTTTTATTGCTTCAGCTTGCGGTATGATCGTCAGGCAAGAGATTGGGCACCGCCATTTCAATCCGCTATTAAACTTTGCTATCACAGCATTCGTTACCACGACCATTTCAGCTCAAGCCGTACTTTACAATATTGGCGGCCAACCCACGATCGTGATGGCTTCATCTGTATTAATGTTAGTACCTGGTTTTCCTCTGATTAACTCCGTCGCTGATATGCTTAAAGGCCATATTAATATGGGGTTAGCGCGCTTTACCATGGCCAGCTTATTAACTCTGGCGACGAGCTTGGGCATTGTCGCGGCGATGAGTCTATCAGATGTTTGGGGGTGGGCAAGCTAATGAGTATTTTCGAACTGTTTTTAGGTCTGCTCAACGATATGTTTTTCGCCGCTATTCCTGCGGTTGGGTTTGCATTGGTGTTTAACGTTCCGCAACGTGCTTTAATTTATTGTGCACTCGGTGGTTCTATCGGTCATGGTAGCCGGTATCTGATGATGCACTTTGGTATTCCAATCGAATGGGCGACGTTCTTCGCCGCAACCGTGGTTGGTATGATAGGGGTTCATTGGTCACATAAACTGTTAGCACATCCGAAGGTGTTTACGGTTGCAGCTCTAATTCCTATGGTGCCAGGTGTGTTCGCCTTCAAGGCGATGATTGCGATGGTGGAGATTAACAGGGCAGGCTACACGCCTGAGTTGTTGGCAATGTTGATGGAGAACTTTTTAAAATCGATGTTCATTATCGCAGGGTTGGCGGTTGGCTTAGCTGTGCCAGGGCTGTTATTCTATCGCCGTAGACCTATCGTTTAGCGTTAATTTTCTTTTTAGGGACAGGACTTTCGATTTATGATCATCAGTATGATTGCAGCAATGGCCAATAACCGTGTAATAGGTAAAGATAATCAGATGCCTTGGCACTTGCCTGCGGATTTCGCATGGTTCAAGCGCTCGACTATGGGTAAACCAGTTGTGATGGGACGTAAGACCTACGATTCTATTGGACGCCCTTTGCCGGGTCGGTTGAATGTCGTAATCAGCCGTGATGAGAGTTTAAAGATTGAAGGTGTAACGACGGTAACTTCTATTGAACAGGCTCTAGAGCTACTCAGTGATGTTGAAGAGGTGATGATCATTGGTGGCGGCTCTATTTATGAGAGCTGCTTACCTAAAGCGGACAAGTTGTATCTGACTTACATCGATTTCGCCGTCGATGGAGATACACAATTTCCTGACTGGGGTGAAGGTTGGAAGCAGAGCTTTAACGAGAGCTATCAAGCTGACGAGAAAAACAAACACAACATGGAGTTTGTGATTCTCGAGCGTTAACTGTGGTTATCAATAGCTAGTCTCTGAAAAATGCTTGCGTTACCCTACCAAGGTAGCGCAAGTTTCTCGTATCTTTATAGCGCTTTCTGAGTGAAAAACTGTTTATCTTCCCAGCGAAGAATTGTCAATTCACCTCCCCAGACGCATCCAGTATCAAGTCCAATTACGTCTTTTCCGTTATAGCCTTCAAGCGCAGCCCAGTGTCCAAAAACAACGGTTTTATCGAGCTTTATGCGTTGCGGAAGGTCAAACCATGGCACTAATGGTTCATCGGTAATCTCATTCGGTGGTAGCTTACATGCCATGTCGAGACGGCCATCTTCAAAACAGAAACGCATTCTTGTCAGGCTATTGATCGCATAGCGATAGCGCTCAATATCATGTAAATCCTGATGCCATAAATCAGGCGCGTTGCTGTACATGTTTTCGATTAGCCATTGCCATTTATCGGACTTTAACAAGGATACGATCTCTCGATTTTCAACACGTGCTCTTTCTAGATTCCACTGCGGTGAGATACCCGCATGGCACATCACGAACTCTGGGTGTTCTTGAAGCAAAGGCTGTTGTCTTAACCATTCGATTAGCAGTTCACGATCTTCAGCATCAAGAATCGCTTGAGTCTTATCTTTTGGTTTCGCTGGAAATAGTCCTAAGGACACCGCCAGAAGATGTAAGTCGTGGTTGCCTAATACAACCTTAGCTGCGTCACCAAGGTTACGAATAAAGCGTAACGTCTCCAATGATTTAGGGCCTCGAGCAACTAAGTCTCCGGCGACCCATAAAGTATCTTGGTGTTTATCAAAGTTAATTTTTTCAAGTAGTCCTTGAAGTTCGTCGAAGCACCCTTGGATGTCTCCGACAATGTAATTCGACACAATAGTTTCCTGTAGATACGGATGTACGGCTAATTAAGAATATTAGGGATTGCGAGTCTGAATGGGTCAACTTCGGTAATAAAATCAATGCCCTTGTTATCGGTCATCACATAGTGACCTTGCATAACGCCAACAGGGGTTTCGATGACCGTACCACTTGTGTAGGTGTACTCGTCGTTGGCTTCAATCACGGGTTGTTGGCCAACTACACCATCACCCTCAATGGTGAGCTGCTTGCCGTTAGAGTCGGTAATTAACCAGCGGCGAGACATAAGTTGCACCGTTGTTTTACTTAGATTTTTGATGGTAATAATGTAGGCGAAGACATAACGATTCTTCGTTGGCTCAGATTGTTCTTCTATGTACTTAGAGTGAACCTGGCATTTGATACAAGGCGTAGATATATCCATATTCGCACCTTTTGTTGTTGATATACTTAATGTAATTAAAGTATTACATAAAAAAGGCTCCTAACCGAAGTGTAGGAGCCTTTTTTATTTATTTGTCAGCGTTATGACTGTCGTACAACCAGTTTGCCATGTCGACAAACTGCTCGAGCGTTAAGTTCTCAGGACGCATGCTTGGGTTGATACCTAGCTCTTCAAGCACTTCCTTATCGATTAAGCTCTTGTAGCAGTTACGAACTGTTTTACGACGTTGGTTAAAGCCTTCACGACATACGCGATCTAGCCATTTCAGATCTTTTGCCGGATAAGGCAGCACTTCGTATGGCTGTAGGCGCACGACTGCTGAGTCTACTTTCGGTGGCGGAACGAAGGCCGTTGGTGGAACTTCTAACACAGGCGTTACTTTACAGTAGTATTGAGCCATTACAGTAAGACGACCGTAAGCTTTACTGCCAGGGCCAGCAGCTAGACGGTTAACCACTTCTTTTTGAAGCATAAAGTGCATGTCTTGCACGTCTTTATGGAATTCAAAAAGGTGGAACATCAATGGTGTAGAGATGTTATATGGCAAGTTACCAAAGATGCGTAGCTTATTGTTTGGCTTAACCAGTTCTTGGAAATCGAACTTCATCGCATCGCCTTCACGGATCGTTAGCTTGTCCGCAAGATCTGGATGGTTACGAAGACGTTCTGCAAGGTCTCTATCCAATTCGATAACAGTAAATTTATCGACAAGCTTACCCACAGGCTCAGTAATTGCGCCTAGACCAGGACCGATCTCTACCAAGTTTTGACCTGGTAGTGGGTTAATACTCGATACGATGCCATCAATAATGTATGGATCGTTAAGGAAGTTTTGACCAAAACGTTTACGCGCTTTGTGCCCTAAGTGGACATCATTTCTCATTGCTTTTTCTCTACTAATTCAATGGCGTGCGTGAGCGCTGTTCTAAAGCTCCCTGTATCGGCTTGGCCTTTCCCTGCCAAGTCTAAGGCGGTACCGTGGTCGACTGATGTGCGAATAAACGGTAAGCCAAGCGTGATGTTCACTGAGCGACCAAACCCTTTGTATTTCAATACCGGGAGTACTTGGTCGTGATACATACCTAAAACAGCATCTGCATCTTGCAAATATTTTTCATTAAAGATGGTGTCTGCTGGCAATGGGCCAACTAAATTGATGCCATCTTTTTGGCGAATTTTTTCTAGCGTCGGGGTGATAGTTTCAATCTCTTCACGCCCTAAACAACCATCTTCACCAGCATGTGGATTCAAGCCACACACATAGATAGTTGGTTTCTCAATAGCAAATTTTTCAACCAAGTCTTTATTTAGAATAGCAATAATTTGCTCTAATCTGTCTTCGGTCACAGCTTGAGATACATAAGCTAGTGGGATGTGCGTTGTTACTAGCGCAACACGCAGCCCTTCAGTTGCCAACATCATCACCACCAGTGGTGTATTGGACTTCTCTGCAAAGAACTCGGTATGGCCGCTAAAAGCAACGCCAGCTCGGTTAATTACACCCTTGTGAACGGGGCCGGTGACAATAGCATCAAATTCATCATTCATACAGCCAATTGCTGCGGTTTCTAAAGTATTTAATACGTAATGACCATTAGCCTCATTGAGTTGACCTGCAACTGCCGTTTCAGCAAGTGGAACGTGTTTCACTACCAGTGTGCCAGCGCGTTGCGGTTGCTTAGCTGCATTTGCATCGTAGTCCAGAAGATCGACTTCGATACCAAGAATTTTAGCTCGCTCGGATAGCAGTGTTTTATCAGCACAAACCACGAGTTGATGAGGCCAACTTTCTTGAGATAGAGCCAAAGTTAAATCTGGGCCTATCCCTGCTGGTTCACCTGCGGTTATGACAACACGTTTAGTTGTTGTCATCTTGGTCGTCCTCAACCATCTCAACAAAGGCACTTGCTCTTACTTCTTGTAGCCAAGCACCAGCTTCTTCGTTGAATTTACGGTTAAATAGAATTTGGTAAGCTTTGTTTTTCAAAGCTGAATCGGTACGGTCGACTTCGCGACGGTCTAGTACTTCAACAATGTGCCAACCGTGTACGGTTTTGAATGGCGCACTGATTTTGCCTTCTGGTAGCGTTTCTACTTGGTGTTTGAATTCTGGTACATACAAATCTGGTGTTTGGTAGCCTAGCTCACCATCTTGTACTGCAGAACCTGGATCTTGGCTGTATTGCTGTGCAAGGTCGCCAAAGCTCGCTTCACCTGTGTTTACGCGGCGCGTGATCTCTTCAAGTTGTTCTTTCGCGCCATCGTCACTCAAGATTACGGTTGGCTTAATCAAGATATGACGAGCATTCACTTCCGTTACTGCTACGGTTTCTAAGCCTTTCACATCTTCAATTTTTAGAATGTGGAAACCTACACCGCTACGGAAAGGACCGATGATGCTGCCTTTATTTTGCATTTTGATCTGGTCAGCAAAAATGGTTGGCATCTCTTCTTTACGCATCCAACCCCAATCACCACCTTGCAGCGCTTTAGGACCCTTAGAGTAAGTATATGCCATGGTGCTGAAATCTTTGCCTGAGTTCAGTTCTTCGACAAGTTCTTTAGCTTGGGCTTCTAGCTCTTCTTTGGTTTGGTCATCATTGAAGCGAAGTTGAATGTGTCCAATCTTGTATTGAACGGTTGCGTTAGTCTCTTGCGCTAAGATATCCGCTAGGTTATCGACCTCTGCAGGAAGGATGTTAATACGACGGCGAACTAGAGCATTGCGAGCCTCACTTGCCGCAATTTCTTTTCTTACTTGCTCTCGAAATGCATTGTAGCTAAGGCCTTCTTCAGCAACCGATGCGGTAAGTTGTTCTACCGTTTGGTTGTTGTCTTTAGCGATACCTTCAATTGCTTGATCAAGTCGAGCATCATCAATACGAACACCGATACGTTCTGCTTCTTGAGTTTGAATAGTATCGATGATCAGTTTTTCTAGTACTTGCTCATTGAGCACATCTTGCGATGGCAATGTTTGCCCGCTTTTCTTAGCGTTTGCGCGCAGCGTCTTCATCGAGGCATCGATGTCGCTTTGTAAGATAACGCCTTCGTTAACGATAACTTTTACGCTGTCTAGCTCGACTGGCGCTGCAAAGCTTGTTGATAAAGTACAAGTCGCTGCGATAGCAATTAATGTGCGTTTCCACAATGTCATGTGTAATCCTTTAAATTTACTGATTTCTTATCAGTAAAGAAAATTAGTTGTTTAAGAAGAATGGGCGACCGTAGCTCAATGAGTTATCAGAACTGCTATCCCCAACAGCGCCTGAATCAGAGCCTAAGTTAGTACCAAAGCCGATAATACCGAAATTCACACCAAAGTTATTTTCATATTCAGGCGTGACATTTGGATCACTAATGTTATTTGTCAGCTGGTTACTATACGTAAATCCGATATACCAACAATCCGATTTATAGTTCAAGCGAGCCAACCATTCTAGATTTTCTTGTGTGGTTAAATCATAGAAATATTGAGCACTGGCATTCCACTTCCGCGAAATCTGGTAAGCACCAAGTAAGCCTGCTTGTGAGATACCATCTCTAGTTATGGATGATACGTCAAAATCTACAGTTTCATTTATGTACTCTTCTGTTACATAGCGGTAGTTGGTTTGTATATAGCCGCCGGCAAAACGGTACTCAATGGTACTGTTAGCAAGTTGCATCGAAGATGAATCAATGTCGTATTGCACACCGCCATGGTAGAAAAGGTAATCATCGTAGTTGAAGTCCATTTCAATAGCCCAAGATGAATAATTAGTTTTGTCAGCGGAGTCTTCGTTGCCTAAAGTTTGCTTTGTATCTTTATCAAAATAGAAAATTTGACCAAAAGATATGTTTAAGCGCTCTCGGTACTCATCATCAAAAAAGCGAGATGATGCGCCATAGCTAATTTGATTTGCTGACGCAATGCGGTCTACACCACTGTATTTGCGGCTTCTGAATAAGCCATAGTAATCAGTCTGTAACAGCGTTGTATCGTAAAGACCAATTTCGCTTTGATCCTCTTCAGGAACATACAGGTACTGAACTTGAGGTTCGAGTGTTTGAGTGTAATTGCCCACAATTTTTGTATCACGTTCAAGAACGATACCTGCGTGGCTTCTAAACTCTGGAATAACTCGACTTACTGATTCTTCCAAGCCTTCATAATCAGAGCCTGCGCCGGTATCAACGCCATCAAGGTCTTGTTGATAGTAAGTACCAAGTAGTCGAGCTTCTGTTGTCCAAGTACCCCAAGTGTTACCTACTGGGATTGTAATACCAGGTTCAACGTGAACACGAGTGGCTGATGGTTTGCCTGATGCGTCGGTATCGAACATTGATATATGACTGATTAAGTCAAAATCTAGGTAATCCATTACCTCTGGAGCATAGTAATTGTACTCGAGTTGTGGCATTAGACGATAAGGCAAGTTATTGCTGGTGGTAAGAACTTGGAAGTCTCGAACAAGTACAGACGCATCCCAATTTTGAGAACGGTATGTTGCTTGCCCTTCTTGAAGCAGTTGTCCATCTTCACGGTTACCGATATTTGAGCTCATGTCCGAAAAGTAGTCAATATCACTGACTTTAGAGTAATCAATTTCGAATAACCAAGATTGTTGGAATATTCCTGAATGTTCTAGTTGGAAACCCCAACGATCGCCTAGATCAGTGTACTTTTGATCGTCTGGTAAATATTCAGACTCGATACTACCGGAACCAAAATCGCTTAAATATCTGAATTTACTGTTGAGTTGAGTGCCACGCTCTTGCATGTACTTGAAGGTAGTTTCCAAATCGTAGTCTGGTGCTAAGTTCCAATAAACAGGAATTTCAGCTTCAAAACCATCGCTTGAACCATACGAAACTGTTGGGTACAAGAAACCGGTTTTACGTGTATCACCCACCGGTACTGTTAAGTAAGGTAAGTAAAAGACGGGAACACTTTGGATTTCAAAACGTGGATTATAAAAAGTGGCTTGTTCTTCGTCTTGGTCGACACTGATGCTCGATGCTCTTAGACGCCAAGCATTATCGCCAATCGGGCAAGAGGTAATCGAGCCATCTTCAATCTCATAAACCGCTTTACCTGTTTTTGCGATATAAACAGCATCTCCGCGACCTGGTTCGCAGAGAAATTCGTAATCGGTATTTTCTAACGTCATCTCATCGGTAGTCAGATTGTTGGTTGCTCTGTCTGATACAGACTTGATTTGACCGTCACTAAAGTTTACGTTGCCTTCAGCTACAACGATATTTTCTTGTTGGTGTAGGGTTACGTTATCAGCAAGGATGGTCTTGTTCCCTTGCGTCACTCTTACGTCACCTGAATATATAGCCTTGTCACCATTGATAGCTTCTAAGCGATCTGACTCAACGTGAGCGGGTAGCTGTGTCTCGTTTTCTGCAGCGGGCTCGATCAAGCATTGATCTATAGAGGGCATTTCCTGCACACTACTATCGGTGATTGTTTCAGCTTGAGTTGTCGACACGTATAACGCCGTACTTATAGACGCGGCTAACAAGGTGCGGGAAAAAGATTGCATGAAGTTGAACTATCCTGTGTCACTAGATGAAGGGTTGATCTAGTATCAATCCAATTAATAAAGCATTTTCCTTATGATAAAGGAAATAATAGCATTCAGCATCATCAGACAGCATTACTCAGATAAAATTCATAGATAGAGAACACATAATGCAAATATTTGGCAAAATTTTGGGCGCGTTTTTTGGCTTTTTATTTGGAGGGCCACTCGGTTTAGTTTTTGGTCTGTTTTTAGGACACCAATTCGATAAAGCTCGCGGATTGAACCAATCAGGCTTCAATAGCTCTGGTTTTGGTTTTGGTCGAGGTCCAAGCCAAGCAGAAAGACAGAACGAGTTTTTTAAATCCGCTTTTGCGGTTATGGGGCACGTTGCTAAAGCGAAAGGGCAGGTAACGCCAGAAGAGATTCAACTCGCTTCTACCATGATGAAGCGTATGAACCTGCATGGCGAACAGCGTAAAGCAGCGCAAGATGCATTCCGTGACGGCAAAGAGAGCGACTTCCCTCTGAACGACGTACTTGAGCGAGTTAAAATCTCATCGGGTGGTCGTTTTGATCTTCTGCAGTTCTTTCTAGAGCTTCAGGTATCTGCCGCATTTGCGGATGGAAGTTTGCACCCGAGTGAACGTCAAGTTCTGCATAAAATAGCGCAAGGGCTTGGGTTTTCGGCAGCACAACTAGAACGCCGCTTGCAGATGCAAGAAGCTGCGTTCCGTTTCCAACAGCAAGGTGGAAGCTTTGGTGGCCATCAGGGTCATGGGCAATCATCAGGTTGGCAACAGGCTTCGCAACAGAACCAACTTGGCGACGCATATAAGGTTCTTGGTGTGAGTGAAAGTGCTGACGGTAAAGAGGTGAAGAAAGCCTACCGCAAGCTGATGAATGAACATCACCCAGATAAACTGATGGCGAAGGGCTTACCGCCTGAGATGATGAATGTTGCGAAAGAGAAATCGCAAGAAATTCAGAATGCTTATGACCTGATAAAGAAAGTAAAAGGTTTTAAGTAATTGAACACTAAACCGAGTAATAACAAAGTTACTCGGTTTTTTATTAAAGGGAATTATATGACGGTAACGTATCAGGATGTTCTAGAGTTTTGGTTCGATGAGTTGACGCCTAAAGATTGGTTTACTGGCGGCGCCGAGATTGACACTTTGATAGAGTCTCGATTTTCTGAATTGCATAAAGCAGCCATTCAAGGCGAGCTATTTGAGTGGCGCCAAACTGCGCAAGGACGATTGGCTGAGATTATCGTACTTGATCAGTTTTCTCGAAATATTGGTAGAAAAAGTCCGACAGCATTTTCTGCTGATCCGATGGCGTTGGCTCTAGCCCAAGAGGCGGTAGCGGGTGGCTTTGATCACCAACTCAATCAACAACAGAAAAGCTTCCTCTACATGCCTTATATGCACAGCGAATCTTTGCTGATGCATGAACAAGCGGTGCTGCTTTTTTCCCAGACAGGGCTAGAGAATAACCTTGATTTTGAGTTTAAGCACAAGGTGATCATTGAGCGTTTTGGTCGTTACCCACACCGCAATGAAGTACTAGGTCGAACTTCGACTCCTGAGGAAGTTGAGTTCTTACAGCAACCAGACTCAAGCTTTTAATTGTTGATATACGGTCAAAGAATTGATAAGAGGCTAGTGGTTAATAAAACCTCTAGCCTCTTTTTTTGTTTAGCTTTAGTGATTAACTTTCGCGTTAGAGCTAGTTTGCTTGGTTGAGCGACCAATCGTATTCATAACTGATGTTTTGAGTATTGGTTACTGCTTCAATTCGATATTGTTCTAAGTGCTGAATAAGCTGTTTCTTCGTACCAAAATCCACAGCAAACCATTCGTAAATCGATGATAGTTGAAGCTTATTGTTTGTAACCATCACGCCTTTGTCACTGCTTACAAACTCAGTTGCAGCTTGCTCTAGCAAGGCTTCAGTATTTTTAGAGGTAAAAGCGTCAGGTTGTAAGTTAGGGCAACCTAGGCTGGCACAGTTCACTGCATAATGCGTGCGAGGATCTTGCCAAATTGGTCTTAGGATTCGGTGTTCAATGTCATTGAGCGTCAGTGATTTCCCATTAACGACTACCACATCATCTCCCCACGGACCGAAACTAAATAGTCCGCCAAGTTTAGTTATGGATTTGATCGGGTAGGCATCAAGAATCAAATCGACAGTCACGGCGTTGTATAGGTTAACCCAATAGGCATACTGCTCCGCTTTTGAATAGTCGAGCGGATTCACCTGTTCGAGTTGCTTGATGTATTGTTTAAGTTTGGTCTTATCGGCAGTGTTCACTGCTTTATAGCGAACTAACGTATTTTGCCCCTGTTTAACCAAGTAGCTATCGAGGAATTGCTGCCAATCTTGATGAGATACCTGTTCTAGTTTGGTTTCGTCGCTTTGGTTCCAGTATGGCCAAAGATCGGACTTAGGCGCAGACCAAGCTAAGGTTGAGAAAAGTAGGCTGACAATAAAAAGTAGTTGTTTCATGGCATTCTCCTGATGACTGACTACTAAGACCTTAAGGCTTACCATTTTCTTTCATTGCCCTTCATTTAAATAAACATATGAAGTTAAGTTAAAAGCTTAGCCAAATAAAAAAGGTTGGCACTTGGCCAACCTTTAGATTTATTCAGAAACGTCTCATTATTTTAGGAAGCTAGGAATCTTAGCTTCAAACTCTGAGATCTTATCGGCATGTTGAAGTGTAAGGCCGATATTATCTAAACCATTCAGTAAGCAGTGACGACGGAACTCATCAATTTCAAACGAGTACTCTTTGCCGTTCGCGCTGACTTTCATTGCTTCTAGATCAACCGTAATTTCTGCACCTTCATTCGCTTCAACGAATTGGAATAGCTCATCCACTTCTTGCTCAGTCAATCGAACTGGCACCATTTGGTTGTTGATCGAGTTACCGTAGAAAATGTCGGCAAAGCTTGGTGCGATCATTACTTGGATACCGTAATCGGCAAGCGCCCAAGGTGCGTGTTCACGAGATGAACCACAACCGAAGTTTTCACGAGCTAAAAGAATTGAAGCGCCTTGGTAGCGAGCTTCGTTCATTACAAACTCAGGGTTTGACTGTTGGCCTGCATCGTCTAGGAAGCGCCAATCGTGGAACAAGTGCTTACCAAAACCGATGCGGTTTACTTTCTGTAGAAACTGCTTTGGAATGATCGCATCAGTATCGATGTTGGCCGTATCTAGAGGAACGACTAATCCGGTGTGTTGTTGAAAACCTGACATGTTAAATCCTCTAATTAAAGTTCACGAATATCGACAAAGTGACCAGCGATAGCCGCTGCGGCTGCCATTGCTGGGCTAACTAGGTGCGTACGACCATCACGGCCTTGGCGACCTTCAAAGTTACGGTTTGATGTAGAAGCACAGCGCTCTTGTGGACCTAGACGGTCGTTGTTCATCGCAAGACACATAGAGCAACCCGGTAAACGCCATTCAAAGCCTGCTTCGATGAAGATCTTATCTAGGCCTTCAGCCTCAGCTTGTGCTTTAACTTGCTCTGAACCCGGAACGATAAGCGCTTGAACATGTTTCGCTACTTGACGGCCTTTCGCTACCGCTGCTGCTGCACGCATGTCTTCGATACGAGAGTTAGTACAAGAACCCACGAACACTTTATCTACGTTGTAATCAGATAGAGATTTACCGGCTTCAAGACCCATGTAAGCCAGCGCTTTTTCAGCTGATGCTTTTTCTACAGGGTCTGCGAAGCTTTCTGGTGCAGGGATTGGTGTGTCTACTGAGATAACCTGACCTGGGTTGGTCCCCCAAGTGACTTGTGGTTTGATGTCTGCCGCTTCTAATGTAACAACTGCATCGAATTCTGCATCAGCATCGGTTTTTAACGTATCCCAGTATTCGATTGCTGCTTCTAGGTCTTCGCCTTCTGGAGAGAACTTGCGACCTTTGATGTACTCGTATGTCGTTGCATCTGGAGCGATTAAGCCTGCTTTAGCGCCAAGCTCGATTGCCATGTTACATACCGTCATACGACCTTCCATCGTAAGGTCGGTAATTGCCTCACCACAGAATTCAACTACGTAGCCAGTACCGCCAGCAGCCGTTGTTTTACCGATGATCGCTAGCACGATGTCTTTTGCAGTGATGCCAGGAGTAACCTTGCCTTTTACTTCGATCTTCATGGTTTTAGCGCGAGCTTGTTTTAGCGTTTGCGTAGCTAGAACGTGTTCCACTTCTGAAGTACCGATACCAAATGCTAGTGAACCAAATGCACCGTGTGTAGCCGTGTGCGAGTCACCACATACGATGGTCATGCCCGGTAGCGTAATACCTAGCTCAGGACCCATTACGTGCACAATACCTTGGTATTTGTGGTTTAGATCGTAAAGCGTGACACCAAACTCTTCACAGTTCTTCGATAGCGTTTCCATTTGGATACGAGCCATCTCACCAGAAGCGTTGATGTCTTTAGTTTGTGTCGATACGTTGTGATCCATGGTCGCAAAAGTTTTGCCTACTTGGCGAACTTTACGGCCTTTTTCACGTAGGCCATCAAAGGCTTGTGGCGACGTTACTTCGTGGACTAAGTGACGATCGATATAAAGAATTGGTGTTTCGCCCTTCGCTGCAACCGCAACGTGAGCGTCATAAACTTTTTCGTATAAGGTTTTTGCGTGCTGGTTTGTCGACATAGCTTTTCTTCCTTGGGAGCATCAGTCCCAGTGTTTGTTTCGAGCCAAGTCATGCGGTTTACGCTGACTTGGCTTGATATTATTCTTATGTACTTGCTTCTAATCGGAGCCTTTAGCTTATGAAGCTAAGATGTACTCAGCGATCTTGTCACCCATTTCAGAGGTAGTCAGCGCTTGGTTTTTGCCAGCAAGGTCTGCCGTTAGCTCGCCTGCAGAAAGTGCTTTAGAAACCGCTGCTTCGATGTCTTGTGCTGCCGCTTCTTCGCCTAGGCTGTAACGAAGCATTAGGGCTGCAGAAAGGATTTGCGCGACTGGGTTTGCGATGTTCTTACCTGCGATATCTGGTGCGCTGCCACCTGCTGGTTCGTATAGGCCGAAGTTGCTTTCATTTAAACTTGCAGAAGGAAGCATACCCATAGAGCCAGTGATCATTGCGCACTCATCAGAGATGATGTCACCAAAGATGTTTGAACATAGCATTACGTCAAACTGAGATGGGTCTTTGATTAGCTGCATGGTCGCGTTGTCGATGTACATGTGGTTTAGCGTTACATCTGGGTAATCTTTTGCGATCTCTTCAACGACTTCACGCCATAGGATAGAGCTCTGTAGAACGTTCGCTTTATCGATTGAGTAAACGTTTTTGTTACGTAGGCGTGCCGATTCAAACGCAATCTTTGCAATACGTTCGATTTCGTAGCGGTGGTAAACCTCTGTATCAAAAGCTTTCTCAGTTGCGCCTTCGCCTTCACGACCTTTAGGTTGGCCGAAGTAGATGCCGCCTGTTAGCTCACGAACTACAACGATGTCGAAGCCGTTACCTGAAATGTCAGCACGCAAAGGCGAGAAAGACTCTAGACCTTTGTGGATTTGTGCAGGACGTAGGTTACAGAACAGTTGGAAGTGTTTACGGAGAGGAAGTAGGGCACCACGCTCTGGTTGATCGTTTGGTGGAAGGTGTTCCCACTTAGGGCCGCCAACCGAGCCAAATAGTACTGCGTCAGATTCTTCACAGCCTGTTACTGTCGCTTCTGGAAGTGGACAGCCGTGGTTATCAATTGCGATACCACCAACATCATACTCTTCACGAGAAAAGCTAATCGCATGCTTCTTTTCAATCGCGTCTAGCACTTTGTGTGCTTGCTGCATTACTTCTGGGCCAATGCCATCACCAGGTAGTACGGCAATCTTGTATGATTTATCAGTCATGTTAATCCTTTAATTCTTGTTACTGAGCTCTTTCGCTCGTTTTAAATTTTGTCCCTAAAGCCAATAACATCGGCTCTAGGGCTCTGTTATTGGGTGTTTAAACTGTTGCGATTCTTTGCTGTTTCATTTCAGCAATGGTGTCTGCGCGTTGAATGCTATTAATAACGTGCAGTAGCGCCTGACCAGAGGCCTCAACGATATCCGTTGAAACGCCCGTACCGTGGTACTTACGGCCTTTATAGTTAGCAATAATATCAGCTTGGCCTAAGCCATCTTCGCCTTCACCTTTCGCGGTAAGGTCGAATTTATCCAATGCAATTTCGTAACCCGTTAAGCGGTAGATACATTGGTATAAAGCATCAACAGGTCCGTTACCGACAGCCGCTTCGCATTTCTCTTCATCACCACATTGCAGCTTGATGCTAGTGGTAGACATAACACTACCAGATTGTACGCTTAGGTAGTTAAGTTTATAGAAGTCATCTTCGTCACGTAGATTTGCGAAGTGCATTAGTGCTTCTAGGTCGTAATCGAATACTTGGCCTTTACGGTCAGCCAGTTTCAAAAAGTCTTCGTACAATGAATCTAGGTTGTACTCATTGTCTTTGTAGCCCATTGCGTCCATGTGGCTCTTAACGGCTGCACGACCACTGCGGCTTGTTAGGTTCAATGCTTTGTTTTTCAAGCCAATAGACTCAGGTGTCATGATCTCGTAAGTGTTCTTGTTCTTAAGCATGCCATCTTGGTGGATACCTGAAGAGTGGCTGAACGCGTTAGCACCAACGATTGCTTTGTTGTCTTGAATTGGCATATGGCAAAGCTGGCTAACCAATTTACTGGTACGGTGAATCTCTTGATGATTCAAACCAGTATGAACACCTAGTAACTCTTGGCGAGTTTTGATGATCATTGCGATTTCTTCTAAAGAACAGTTGCCCGCACGCTCACCGATACCGTTAATAGTACCTTCAACTTGACGAGCACCGGCTTGTACCGCAGCAATTGAGTTAGCAACCGACATACCCAAGTCATCGTGACAGTGAACAGAGATGATTGCTTGGTCGATGTTTGGAACGCGATCAAATAGCGTTTTGATAATGCCACCAAACTCGTTAGGTACTGTGTAGCCCACTGTGTCTGGAATGTTGATGGTTTTCGCGCCCGCGTTGATTGCCGCTTCAACCATGCGACATAGGTTGTCGATAGGTGTACGACCGGCATCTTCACAAGAGAACTCAACATCGTCAGTGTAGTTGCGCGCATGCTTTACCGCTTTCACTGCCATCTCGACAACATCGTCGTAGCTGCGGCGTAATTTGTCTTGAACGTGAACCGTCGATGTAGAAATGAAGGTATGAATACGGAACTGCTCAGCCACTTTTAGCGCTTCTGCAGCGGCATCGATATCTTTTGCAACTGCACGAGAAAGCGCACAGATACGGCTATCTTTAATATTTTTTGCGATGGTTTGTACTGATTCGAAATCGCCTGGCGATGACACAGGGAAACCCGCTTCAATAACATCTACACCCAGTCGTTCAAGTGCATAAGCGATCTGTAATTTCTCTTTTACCGTAAGGCTTGCTGCCAACGCTTGCTCGCCATCACGTAAGGTCGTGTCAAAAATTATCACTTGATCGTTCATGGGTGCTTCCTTATATCGATAATGAATCGATTGCTATCCAAATTATTATTAAGAATGATGTTCTTTTAAAAGTGCCAGTTACAAAAAAACCCGCTCAGCGCGGGTTTTAATATTTGTGTAGTTCTTGACCCACAACTTACCCGCGCGATTGGTTCACGATAAGGAGAAGTTTCAGCAGTCGAGAAGAAGAAAAAATCATTACACAAATATCCGTAAATAAACTGTTAACACCATATTTACCGCAATTTATTCTGAGCGTCAAACAAGAAAATCCAATATCAGCGTGCATTGGCGACGTTTTGGTTTGACTTGTGCTGTTTTGTGTTGCGTTATTGGCTAAATCATCTGATTGGTGGTTTTGTATTGGGGGGTTAGTTTATCGTTTGGCTTATGTGTAGGTTAAAACTTTGTAGTAAATCTTTTTGATGGAACGATTCACCAAAAAAATCACAAGCGTGACCAAATTAATTAATCACTTGATTAAATAGTGAGTAATTAATCTTCTACTGTTACACCTGTTTATCTCTATAATTAATCAGATGATTAATTATAGAGATGGATTTTTGCCATGACGGCACGAAAAGCGGGGCGACCTCAAAAAAACTTAGATGTTCGACAGTTATTGATTGAGCATGCTCGTGATCTGTTTGTCGTTCAAGCATACGACAAGGTCTCGACGCGCCTGATTGCTGAGCGTGCGGGTGTGAATATAGCGATGATCCGCTATTACTTTGGTAGTAAGGCCGGGCTGTTTGAAGCGATGCTGCGTGAAACGCTACGACCGATGCAATTGCAGATGCAGAGGTTGGTTGAAGAAAGCAGTCATGAGAACTTTCTTGATTTAATGAGGACTTACTACAAAGAGATGGTCAAGGTGCCGAAGTTTCCTCGCTTGATAGCCCAAGTGATGAATATGCCTCCCTCTGAAGTGCAAAGAGAGTTGCTCGAAAAGGTTTTCCTCGATGTTGCAAAGCCAGCCCAAGATGTCATTTTTGAAAAGCTGGTTGAACAAGGCATCTTAAAACAGAACATGGATCCAAAATTGTGCCGTGTTTCGTATGTAAGCTTGATGGTGTTTCCTTTCATCGCTCCGCCGCCTTTATTGGCAATCCATGGGATTGAAATTAATGAAGAATTTCTTAATCGTTTAATCGAACACAACATTCAACTGATGACTGAAGGCTTTATCAACGCGCCGAGCCCTTCTTCCGTGCAGGACCAAAGATAATGAAAATAAATAAAAAACTACTCTTCTTTCCAGCACTTGCGGTTGGTGTGATTGGCCTTGTCGCCGCGATTAACTTGAAGCCGGATCTTCCAACCAAACCTGCGGGTGATAGGGCTCGCTTAGTTGATACTGTGAGCCTAGAACAACAACTGATAGCGCCGTTAGCGGTCGGCTTTGGCAAAGTGGTGCCTAAAGTTGAATGGAAAGCGATTGCTGAGGTGACAGGACAGATCGTGTATCGACATCCAGATCTTGAAAAAGGCCAGGTGATCCCTGCAGGAACGGTCGTGCTCAAGGTTGATCCATTGGATTACGAATTGAAACTGATACAAGCAGAGGCGGATCTAAAATCAAGCCAAACCTCATTAGCGAAATTGAATCAAGAAGAAGACAACCTTAATCAGACTCTTAAGATCGAAAAGAATCGTTTGGTGATCAGCAATAAAGAGCTACAACGTAAACAGGATCTGCGTAAGAAAGGGCTCACCTCTCAATCGGATGTCGACCTGCAACAACAAAGCGCATTGTCTCAGCAGAAGTTGGTATTAGATATCGCGAACCAAATCGCGTTGATGCCAGATGAAAAGCGTGTTGCGGAAGCGGTGATTAAGGTCAACGTGTCTAAGGTAAAAGAGGCGCAGCGCTCTCTCGATAAGACCACGATCACTTTGCCAAGAGCGATGCGAATTGCTCAGGTTGATATCGAACAAAATCAAGTAGTTAACCTTCAGCAGGAGATGTTTATTGCTCACGGGATTAATGTCATGGAAGTAGAGGCGCAACTTTCTATTCACGATATGCAAACTTTAGCCTCCAGCTTTAACCAATTTCCTCGCGATGCTGCAGGAATCCCTAATCCTTATGAAGCGCCAATCAAAGCAAGCATTCAACTTAACAGCGGCAACCTGAACCTCAGTTGGCCAGCGAAGGTGGCAAGAATCAGCGAAACAGTTGATGAAAACCAAGCGACGGCGGGGATTATTCTCGAGATCGCTCAAGACTACTCACAATTACAACCAGACAGCGCAACGCCTTTGGTTAACGGTATGTTTGTCAAAGCTGAGATTGAGGGTGTCGCGAATCTAAGTTGGGTGGTTCCAGAGCGAGCACTGCATGGTGATAAGGTTTACCTGATGGATGACAATCAGCGTTTGCAAGTGGTCAATGTTGAAGTGCTTTATCGTAGAGACAATCAAGTGGTTGTAAGTGGAGAGCTACAAACTGGAGATAAACTGGTTCTCAATGATGTCCTGCCAGCAATCGAAGGCATGTTACTGAGAGAGTCGAACTCTGAAGAGGCCGAGCTTGAGTCAGATACTCAGGAGAGTGCGTCATGATCAAATTTTTCTCTCGGCACCCAACAGCAGCAAACTTGTTGATGCTTGGGTTGTTGATCTTGGGTCTAAGCTCACTATCAACCATCAAACGTGAAACCTTCCCCGCTTACGATCCGCCTTACATTATGGCTGCGATTGTCTATCCCGGCGCCTCTCCACAAGAAGTGGAAGAGAGCTTGTGTGTACGAATGGAAGATGCAGTAGACGGCTTAGCCAACATTGAAGAGACTCAATGTGAAGCGATCGAAGGCAGCGCCCGTTTAATTCTCAAGTTAAATGAAAAAGCGGACATCGGCCGAATGCTGGTGGACGTGCAAACCCAGATCAACTCGATCAATGACTTCCCAACTGAGATTGAATCGCCTGTTGTTCAAGAGCTAGATTGGAATGAACCGGTTGTCGATATCGCTATAACAGCCGAAACGTCGTGGCCAGAACTTAAGGCCTACGCGGAAGATCTTAAGCGCACCATGAAGCTTGATTACGATGTATCTTTGGTCGAGGTTAGCGGCTTCTCGGATCATCAATATCGAGTGGAACTGGATACCCAAGCTATTCGTCAGTTGGGTTTGAGTGTCGGTGATATCGCGGATCAAATTGGTCGACAGAATGTAAAACTGCCGAGTGGTAACGTTGAAACACCAGACAAAAACTTTCTGATTCGTTTCGACGAGAGACGAGTTACGCCTGTTGAGCTGGAAAGCATCGTGGTTGGATCTGCGCCTAATGGCTCGGTGATTCGTTTGAGAGACATAGCCAAAATAACCGACCGCTTTGAGCTTGATGAGCAAAAGGTGCTATTTGATGGCAAGCCTTCAGCGCTGCTTAAGATCAGTAAGAACAAAGAAGACGATGCGCTGCGAATCAAAGAGAACGTAACACGATTCGTTGAAGATCAAAGCGCGATTGCTCCTGATGGCGTGACACTACAAATGACCAACGATCTCTCATCTGTGCTTTGGGATCGTCTAACCATGATGGTGAGCAATGGCTGGCAAGGTATTGTGCTGGTGTTCGCCACCATGTGGCTGTTCTTCAGCTTACGTTATTCATTTTGGGTGGCGGCAGGGTTGCCAGTGGCCTTCCTTGGTGGCTTGTTCTTAATGGCCAACCTTGGTTTGTCGATCAACATTATGTCGCTGGTCGGGTTGTTAATGGCAATCGGTATTATGATGGATGACGCCATCGTGATAGCCGAATCGATAGCCTCCCACTTAGATAGGGGACAAAGCGTCGATGATGCGGTGTACAACGGCGTTAAGAAAGTGCTTCCCGGAGTGTTGTCTTCTTTCCTAACCACGGTGTGTATTTTCGGTAGCTTACTGTTTCTTGATGGTGAGATGGGCGCGGTGCTTAAGGCCGTTCCTCAAGTCTTGATTTTGGTGCTGTCGTTGAGCTTGATTGAAGCCTTCTTGATTCTACCTAATCACCTATCTCATTCATTACATAAAGAAAAGAATGACAAGCCAGCGCTGCGTTTTAAGGTTGTGTTACTTGAGAAATTCGAGAACTTTCGTAATACCACTTTGATGAACATGGTTGAGAAAGTCGTGACCTTCCGTTATGCCTTTATGGGCGGAGTGATTACGCTGTTGTTACTTTCGGTCGCCTTGATTGCTGGTGGTGTTGTTAAGTTTCAACCTTTCCCAGAGCTGGATGGTGATATTGCCGAGGCGCGTATCATTCTTCCGCCGGGCGCATCACTGTCTCAAACCGAGAAAGTGGTCGACAAAATTGTCGCGTCTGCTGAGCGTTTGAACAAGCAATGGAGCGAAGAGGTTGAAGAAGGCAATACACTGGTCGAGCACATAACTAGCCAATTCAATGCTAACGCCGATGCCAATGAATCCGGCCCGCACTTAGCCACAGTGCGCTTAGATTTACGCGGAGCAGAGAGTCGTAATACGGTTATCGATGATTTCATTGATGCGTGGCGAGAGGATATTGGCGATTTAGCGGATCCTATTTCATTGGTGTTCAAGCAACCGACTATGGGGCCGGGCGGTCGTGCTATTGAAATCCGCGCCAAACACGATGACCTGAGCGCATTGAAATCCGCTTCTTTGGATATTCAGGAGTACCTTAATCAGTTCGATGGGGTGCACGGCGTGCTTGATGATATGCGCATGGGTAAAGAAGAGATTTTGGTTAAGCTGCGCCCTGGAGCCGAAACCTACAATGTGAATGGGCAGATGATTGCGTCTCAGTTACGAGCGGCTTTCTTTGGGCAAACGGCGGATGAGATTCAAATCGGCGTTGAAAATATCACGATAGAGGTGCGTCTTGATAAGGAGCAAGCGGGCGACATACAGCAGCTAGCTAACTTCCCAATCATTACCGCAGATGGCAGTCAGATCCCGCTAGCAACGTTGGCGACATTAGATTTCCAGCGTAACTACGTGCGAATTCAGCGTATTGATGGGCTGAGAACCATCAGTATTTTTGGTGATATTGATAATAAGAAAGCGAGTTCATCCGCGATTTTGGCTCAGTTCCAAAAAGATGAAGCCGCCAAACTTATTCAGAAGTACCCGGGTTTACGCTTTGATTTCGAAGGGGAGGCCAAGGATGCAGCCAAGACGGGCGCTTCGATGGGCAAAGGATTCTTGCTCGGCTTATTCGGCGTGTTTGCGATTCTTAGTTATCAATTCCGAAGCTACTTAGAGCCTGTGGTCGTGATGTTAGCGATTCCACTCGCTTTTATTGGGGTGGTCGTTGGTCACTGGATACTTGGCCATTCTTTGAGTATGCCAAGCATGATGGGCTTTGTGTCGCTTGCCGGAATTGTGGTTAATGATTCCATCTTGTTGGTGCAGTACATTCGTCACCATGTCGATGAGGGAGATAGCGTGCATGACTCGGTGGTGAAAGCCAGTCGCGAGCGTTTCCGAGCGGTATTCTTGACCTCAATGACGACTGCGGCAGGTTTGCTACCGCTGTTGACGGAAACCAGCTTACAGGCTCAGGTTATCCAGCCACTGGTTATTTCGATCGTATTCGGCATATTTGCCTCGACCTTATTAGTATTGTTTATGATCCCAGCGGCCTACGCGATATTGGCGGATTTCGGTTTGGTGAAAAAGCACGAGCCATTAGCGCTATAACTTTTAGTGCTATAGCCTTTAGCGCTATTATCATTAGCGAGCACTATTATCATTAGCGAACGCTATAACCATTAACACGATAGAAGTAGCGTTTGCTTACTTATACTAAGAAGTAAAAACATAGAAGAATAAAGCGGCCTTGGGTCGCTTTATTTTTATCGGTTGCATCTATCGCCATCCTGACTTGATCCATTGACCTGTCTATCAAGCATGGGAAATTTCATTTTAGTTCATTCAAAACGTCACTTAACTGTCATTTCAGGAGCATAACTTGAGCCTTAACTGAATAAGGATTGTTAAGGAGATCGTATGCGTACTATCGAACCTATTGTCCGCTGGGATGTGGCATTTTCTGTTTTCTGTTTAAACAACCGCTATGGCGGGCAACATGCAACGCTCAGTAAAGCGGTGTCTCATACTGGAGATGGACACCTTTATGTTTTGATTGCCTTGATTGCACTGCTGGTCGATAGCAACACCGGTCGAGACTTTCTTTTGGTGGGCTTAACCGCCTTCGCAATCGAACTGCCTATTTACTGGTTTGCTAAAAATACCCTCAAGCGCCGTCGACCAGCTGAATTCTCTTCACTACTTCACTCTCATATTGTGCCATCCGATAAATACAGTCTGCCTTCAGGGCATTCCGCTGCTGCTTTTGTTATGGCGACCCTAATCGGGCATTTCTATCCGAGCTTGTACCTCTTTAGCTTGGTGTGGGCAACTGCGATTGCAGGCTCTCGAATCCTGCTCGGTGTGCACTTTTTAACGGACGTACTGATTGGCGCAGCCTTGGGCATCGCTTGTACCAGCCTAGCTATCAGCTTCATCCTGTAATTATTTTGTTGGCAACCACTGCCGAGCTTAAGTGGTAAATTTAAAGGAACATGCATGAAAATTTTATATGGCGTACAAGGCACAGGAAATGGGCACATCGCTCGAGCGAGAGCAATGGCCGTCGCTTTTCGTCAGCAAAATATTGATGTCGATTTTCTGTTCTCTGGGCGAGATGAGAGCAAATACTTTTCGATGGAAGCGTTTGGCAACTATCAGACCCGCAGCGGCTTAACTTTTTACAGCGAGCAGGGGCAGGTTAAATACGGCAAAACATTCATGAAGAACAACATCTGGCGATTTCTCCGTGAGATTAACCAGATCGATCTTACGCCTTATGACTTAGTGATTAATGATTTTGAGCCTGTCACTGCATGGGCGGCTAAGAGACAAGGTGTGCCATGCATTGGGATAAGCCACCAGAATGCGTTTCGTTATGATGTACCCAAAGAAGGGGGCAACTGGATTGAACATTCAGTGATTCAACATTTCGCCCCAACCGAGCACTCTATTGGCTTGCACTGGTATCACTTTGAACAGCCGATTTTGCCGCCTATCGTTCACACGCTGGTTGGTGAGCAACAAACCAAAACAGCACAAGACTTTACGTTGGTCTATTTGCCATTTGAGGATCTTGAGTCGATCTCAGAGCTGCTGATGAAGTTCATTTCGCAAAACTTTGTCTGTTACCACCCGGATGTGATTGAGCATAGCCGAGTTGAAAATATTGAGTTCAAACCACTGAGTCATGCGGGCTTTCAATTCGACCTCAATCAGTGCTCTGGTGTGGTCGCAAATGGCGGCTTTGAATTGCCATCTGAAGCCCTAACTTTGGGGAAGAAATTGCTTCTCAAACCACTCGAAGGACAGTTCGAACAACAGAGCAATGTGGCGACGCTAGAGGCCCTTGGGTTAGCTCAAACCATGACCTTTTTAGATGCGGCTATCTTGCGCGCTTGGCTCAGTGAAAAACAGGCCGAAGTGGTCACCTATCCAGACGTGGCAAGTGCACTCGTTGAGTGGGTATTAGCAGGGAATTGGTCTAATCAAGATGATTTAAGAAAGCAACTTTGGGACAAGGTCGACTTTCCAAGTTATGCATCGCTCACCTAACTCATAAGTGCTATTTCTGAATTGACCGGTTGAACAATTCACGAGTTCAATAAATTGTAACAAATGTAACCAAACGATAGAACAGCTAAATAAGTCGAAATTAAACTCATAAGTGACGCATTTTATGTTTTTTTATAACTCTATAAATAATTGATTTTTAGATGTTGTTTAATCATTAAGGTAAAATAAAATTATTCTTTATCAATCTTGTTGGTAGCTCGAGATGCATTGGTTAATAGTAATGTCAATCCGAAAAACATCGGTCTGATAAATATAAGAATTAGTGGTTATCTATTCTCATACCATTACCAATTTAACGCTGTCGAACCGACAAGAGGCAACTTGAATGTTAGATAAGAAAGACGCAATGAGTGCTATTGCAAGCTACAGAATGGAAAGCACACTTCGTGGAGTCGACTTAAATCTTTTGACTGTATTTGATGCAGTTATGCAAGAGCAAAACATTACACGTGCAGCTCACAATCTGGGTATGTCTCAGCCTGCTGTAAGTAACGCTGTTGCTCGTCTAAAAGTGATGTTTAACGACGAACTATTCATGCGTCAAGGTCGTGGTATTCAACCGACTCAACGTGCTCGTCAGTTGTTTGGTCCAATCCGCCAAGCGCTACAGTTAGTACGCAACGAACTACCAAGTTCTGTGTTCTCTCCAGAGTCGTCTTCTCGCCTGTTCAAACTAGCGATTTGCAGCCCTTGTGATATGCGTTTTGCTCCTAAGATTATGTCGACAATCAACGAGCAAGCACCTAGCGTGAAACTGCACATGGATGCTGAATTCGATCGTCAACTTTCTGAGCGTATGCGCTACCAAGAAATCGACTTCGTTATTGATTACGCTCGTTTTGATGAGCAAGGCTTCTCAAGCACTGAAATCTTCCAAGACGAATTAGTTGTGGTTGCTTCTGCTTCTCACCCACGTATTAACGGTGAAGTTTCTGCGGCAGAGCTGCTTAACGAAAAGCACGCAAAACTGTCTCGCATCCATGGTCAACGTAGCTTCTCTGAGCAAGCTTACCGTGACCTAGATTGCACGCCTTTCTACGAAGGTACGAGCTTAAGCAACGTTCTTTACGTTGTAGGTCAGTCTGAACTAGTAACGATTGCTCCTCGTTGGATGGTAGAACATGCAGCAAACAAAGAGCAGCTTCAGATTCTAGATTTCCCATTCGATAATGCGGCGATTTCTGGCTTCCTAAGCTGGCACGAATCAAGTGAAAAGGATAAAGGACACATTTGGTTACGAGATCAGTTAATGATGATCTGTGGCGAAGTAGTGGCACTTAACTAGACACTAATCCCTATGATTTATAAGCCCTAAGCTAGGAGACTGGCTTAGGGCTTTTTTATGCGCGCTATTTTAGTAGGTAGAAAACTTAGCGTGAGACGTACTATTACTTATAACTTTGAGCTTCATCAGTTGCCTTTTCCATGATCAGAGGTACACTTGTGCGCTCAAAAAAGCTTACAGGTGTAAGCCTAAAGGTAAAGAGATGGCCAATTTAGATTTTCATATCGTAAAAAGACTTCGTGACCAAATTGCCCAAGGCGGCAACCGTACAGCTTTGAAGCACAAAGTAGACAATGTATGGCAAGGCATTAGCTGGCAGCAGTTTGGACAACAAATCGATACGCTTTCATTAGCACTATTGGCTCAGGGACTGAGAGTTCAAGATAAGATCGGTATCTATTCAAATAATATGCCTCAATGGACCGTGGCAGATTTTGCATCTTTACAAGCTCGTCTTGTGACTGTGCCGATTTATCCAACCAACACAGCAGCACAGTCGTCTTACATCATCCAAAATGCGGATGTGAAGATCTTATTCGTTGGTGAGCAAGTTCAATTTGACGCGGCGGTGAGCCTATTCGAAGAGTGTGAACAGCTAGAAGTGGTTGTGGCTATGTCTGATGATATCGATCTTCAAGGACATAGCTTTGCGGTATCTTGGGCTGATTTCATGGCGCGCGGTGTTGAAGCTCAGCAAGCTGAACTTGATGCTCGTCTTGCAGATGCAAGCATGGACGACTTACTGACTCTTATCTATACCTCTGGTACTACTGGCCAGCCGAAAGGCGTAATGCTTGATTACACCAACATTGGCTATCAATTAGAAGGCCATGACGAGCGTCTAAGTTTAAGCAAAGACGATGTCTCATTGTGTTTCTTACCTCTATCTCACGTATTTGAGCGTGCGTGGACTTTCTACGTTCTCTATAAAGGCGCAACCAACTGTTACTTGCAAGATACCATGCAGGTGCGTGACGCGCTGAGCGACGTGAAGCCAACCGTAATGTGTGCGGTTCCACGTTTCTACGAGAAGATTTTCTCTGCGATTCACGAGAAGGTATCTAAAGCACCATTTATTCGTAAAGTGCTATTTACTTGGGCGGTGAACATGGGAGCAAAGCTTTCAGTTTGTCACCAAGAAGGTCGTACTCCATCGTTGATGCTGAAGAAGAGCCATGCGCTAGCTGATAAGCTTGTGCTATCTAAACTGCGCGCTCTACTCGGCGGTAACATCAACTTCATGCCATGTGGTGGCGCGAAGCTTGATGAGACGATTGGTCGTTTCTTCCATGCTATCGGCATCAACGTAAAACTTGGCTACGGCATGACAGAAACCACGGCAACAGTATCTTGTTGGGATGATCGCTGTTTTAACCCTGATTCGATTGGTATGTCGATGCCGGGCGCAGAAGTAAAAATTGGTGCTAAGGACGAGATTCTTGTTCGCGGTCCAATGGTGATGCGTGGCTACTACAAGATGCCAGAAGAGACAGCTAAGACATTCGATGAGCACGGTTTCTTGAAAACCGGTGATGCGGGTCATTTTGATGAAAATGGTAACCTGTTCATTACTGATCGTATCAAAGAGCTGATGAAAACTTCTGGTGGTAAGTATATTGCCCCGCAAGTGGTTGAAGGTGCGATTGGTAAAGATCACTTTATCGAACAGATTGCTGTTATCGCTGATACACGCAAATTCGTTTCTGCGCTGATTGTTCCTTGTTATGACTCGCTAGAAGAGTACGCCAAAGAGCTTAATATCAAGTATCACGATCGCGTTGAACTTGTTAAGCACCACCAAATCGTCGAGATGCTAGAAAAGCGTGTGAATGACCTACAGCAAGAACTGGCTAAGTTTGAGCAAGTGAAGAAATTCAAACTGCTACCAAAAGCATTTTCTATGGATGATGGTGAACTGACACCAACTCAAAAATTGCGTCGTAAAGTTATCAACGATAAGTATCAAGACGAAATCGAAGAAATGTACAACGAAAAGCCTAAAGATAAGTAGTTTTCTGCTTAGATAAATTTTCAGTTGTTTAAAAATCCCCCTACGAATGTGATTGCATTTTTAGGGGGATTTTTTGTATCTAATGACACAGCACAATGTGCGAAAGCGCACACCAGCAAGCTCGCGGTTTATCGATAAATAGCGATCTATTAAAATATTAAGTGCTTTTTTTTGTTCGCTAACTAGTGTTTAAACCTGGCGTGGGGGGCTGAGTTGGGTTTTATTTAATGCTTTGAGCTAATAGTTGGTTTTTTGGCACAGTTGCCGAATAACAGGTGTTAGACCAGATGATAATAAAGCGTTAAAGTTGTTTCGTATTACTGTTTGTTGTTATCACGACAGACAGCCATAGCCGAAAAAGTGGAAGTATTTCGAATTAGGCTACGAATAAGCCCTAGACTATGAAAAACCAGCCCAACATGTTCACCAAATATGATTGGAAACTGGTGAGGAGAGCAATATGACAACAAAACCTGAAACAGCCATGTCATCCGGCGCTGAAATGTTATCCGGCGCTGAGATGGTGGTGCAGTCTCTAATTGAAGAGGGTGTAGAACAAATCTTTGGTTACCCAGGTGGTTCTGTACTTGATATCTACGATGCGTTGCATGCTAAAACTGCTGAAATTAAACACGTATTAGTGCGACACGAACAAGCCGCTACCCACATGGCAGATGGCTATACTCGTTCTACCGGTAAACCGGGTGTAGTACTTGTGTGTTCTGGTCCAGGTGCGACCAATACCGTTACTGGTATTGCAACCGCCTACATGGACTCAATCCCAATGATTGTTATTTCTGGTAACGTACCAAATAACCTCATTGGTAATGACGCCTTCCAAGAGTGTGACATCGTGGGTGTATCACGCCCGATCGTTAAACACAGCTTCTTAGTTAAGAAAGCGGAAGATATCCCTGAAGTCGTTAAAAAAGCATTCTATATTTCAACGACAGGGCGTCCCGGTCCTGTGGTTATTGATCTGCCGAAAGATATCTTAAACCCACAAATCAAGCTTCCTTATGAATACCCAGAAACGCTCAAAATGCGTTCGTATAACCCAACGGTTACGGGTCATAAAGGTCAGATCAAAAAGGCGCTAAAAGCCCTTCTTGAAGCGAAGAAGCCGGTACTTTATGTCGGTGGTGGTGCGGTTATTTCTGAGGCAGATAAGCCGCTGTTAAAATTAGCAGAGGCACTGAATTTACCTGTGGTAAGCACCCTAATGGGGCTTGGCGCTTTCCCTGGCACCCATAAGAACTCTTTGGGTATGTTAGGCATGCATGGTTTATATGAAGCCAATATGGCGATGCACAATGCGGATTTGATCTTTGGTATTGGCGTACGTTTCGATGATCGAACGACTAATAACCTAGATAAGTACTGCCCTGATGCGAAGATCATGCACATTGATATCGACCCATCTTCGATCTCTAAGAACGTAAAAGTGGATCTACCGATTGTAGGTTCTGCTGAAAAGGTTCTAGAGAGCATGGTGAACTTGCTCGTTGAGCAAGGCGGCACTAACGATGCAGAAGCGATTGAAAGCTGGTGGAGTGAAATCAAGCAGTGGCAAGAGCGTGACTGCCTAGCTTACGAGAAATCGTCTGAGCGCATCAAACCACAGCAAGTAATTGAAACACTGCATAAAGTAACCAATGGCGATGCCTATGTTGCTTCTGACGTAGGTCAACACCAAATGTTTGCTGCTTTATACTACCCGTTTAACAAGCCACGTCGTTGGATTAACTCTGGTGGTCTAGGCACGATGGGCTTTGGCCTGCCTGCTGGTATGGGCGTTAAGTTTGCTAAGCCAGATGAAGAGGTGGTTGTGGTAACCGGTGACGGCAGTATTCAAATGAATATCCAAGAGCTGTCGACTGCGCTGCAATACAATATCCCGGTTAAGATTATTAACCTTAACAACCGTTTCCTAGGCATGGTAAAACAGTGGCAAGACATTGTTTATCAAGGCCGTTACTCTAACTCATATATGGACTCTGTTCCTGATTTTGCTGCTATCGCTGAGGCTTATGGCCACGTTGGTATGCGCATTTCATCTCCGGATGAACTGGAATCAGGTTTGGAAAAAGCACTAGCGATGAAAGACCGTTTGGTATTTGTCGATATTAGTGTGGATGACACCGAGCACGTATACCCAATGCAGATCAAAGGCGAGGGTATGGATAACATGTGGCTAAGCAAAACGGAGAGAACATAATATGAGACACATTATTTCACTACTAATGGAAAACCAACCTGGTGCGCTTTCTCGTGTGGTTGGCTTGTTTTCTCAGCGTGGCTACAACATCGAGTCTTTGAACGTATCTCCAACCGATGATCCGACGCTGTCTCGTTTGAACGTAACCACTAACTCGAGCGAAATGCAGCTTGAGCAGATCCAGAAACAGCTACATAAGCTAATCGACGTACTTAAAGTACAAGAAGTGTCTGAACTTGAGCACATTGAGCGTGAGCTGTTGATGGTTAAAGTACGTGCGAGCGGCTTTGCTCGTGCAGAAGTGAAGCGCACAGCAGATATCTTCCGTGGTCAGATCGTTGATGTCACGGCTTCTCAATATACGGTTCAAATGGCGGGTACTAGCGAGAAACTGGATGCCTTCATTCAGGCACTGTCTGAAGTGACGGAAGTGCTTGAAGTAGCTCGAAGTGGTGTTGTTGGCATCGCACGAGGCGAACGTGCGTTGAAAGCCTAGACGATAAGTCTTTAAAAAATAACTTTAAAGCCGTTTTTTTAAGCGGCTTTTATTTTGTTAATTTTTTAGAGTGCTATAATCCCGCGCTGCACTTCCATTCATCTGAGTTAGCAATGCGAAATAAAAAATCAATAATTACATTGCTGATTATCTCTATCATATTGTCTTCTGCAGTATGTCTGTATTATTTGCAGCGTTACAAAGAAGTAAAACAGCAGAGTTTTGACTACTCAGCTAAGCAAGCTGTTCATCAGTTGGTGTATGCCAAGCGAGATTATGATCTTCTCAAGACTCAGTTAGTCTCGGTAATGGAGCTACTCAGTCATAGCCAGAGCTTGGTTAACTTTGCTTCTTCTCCCTCAGACCAAACTAAACATCTACTTGAAGAGGTCTGGCAATCTGTTCTCGTGAACCAGAAGTGGTATACACAAATTCATCTGTTAGATGTCACTGGCAAAGAATTGGTGCGTGTTAACTATTCCTTTGATACCGGTAGGGTGACGTTACCCCAGCAACTGCAAGATAGGTTGGATTCTAACTACTTCCAATACGCTCAAAAACTAGAAGCCGAACAGATTGGCGGTTGGGGTATTGAGCTTGAAACGGAGCATGGTGAAGTCACCTTCCCTTATTCGCCGGTAATTCGTGTCTTTACCCCTGTAGAAACCCCTGACAAAAGAGTAGGCTATCTTGTTATCAATCTCGATGTATGGGGCCTATCGTCGCGTCTGAGTTTTTCACCAGATAACGATCTTAGAGCAGAAGTTCTCAATGAAGCGGGCTACTTCATCGCGAGTAACAACAGCGGTAAGTTGTTCGGAGACTCTATTCCTGAAAGAAAAGGCTACAACCTGAAAAATATCGCGCCGAAGACGTGGGATGCAATCTCCAATGATCAAGTGGGATACGTTTTTGAAGATGGTAATTTGTTTGCCTTTAACACGGTTATGCTCGCGAACAGTCAAAAGGTCCATTTACTGATTCAACTTAATCAAAAGCAACTGATGGATCGGGCTGAGCGTGATCTAGATGATTTGGCCCATGAAGAGATCATTGTTCTGATTACGGTGCTGATATTCGCTTTCCCGTTTGCTTACCTGGTGACGCACTACCGACGCCGAAGCCTAGAGAGTAAATTGGCACGCGCCGCATTGAATGGTATGTCGGCAGTGATGATCTCTGACAAGCAGCACCGCACAATGATGATCAACAACGAATTTGAGAACATGACTGGGTACTGCAAAAAACAGGTGATCGGCCAGAATGCATTGCAACTGTTGCTTGAGAATACCGACCAAGTGCTCTCAAGTTCGGCTATTTGGAGTCATTTAGAGCAAGAAGAAGTATGGGAAGGGGAAGTTCAGTGTAAGAATAAGCTGCGTATTCCTTTTACTGCGATCATGCGAGTGCATGCGGTCAAAAACAATTCAGGCAAAGTCAGTTACTACATCACCTCGTTGGTTGATATTTCCGTAAGGAAGGAGCTTGAGGTGCGTTTGAGGATCTTAAGTGAACGTGACTCTTTGAGTAACCTCTGGAACAGACGAAAGTTCGAAGAGCAGTTGGCCTACTATTCTCGCTTGGTTGAGCGTTACCCGAACGAAGCGACCACTTGCTTAGCCTTAGTCGACATCGATAACTTCAAGCGAATCAATGATGAACTTGGCCACGACGAAGGTGACCGTGTGATTGCTGGTGTTGCTAAGCTTCTGCAAGACAGTCTTCGTGGGACGGATTTTGTTGCACGTGTCGGAGGGGAAGAGTTTGCACTCTTGATGCCACACACCTCACTGCCAGAAGCAAAGCGCGTATTGGATCGCTTACGAATCGAGATTGAGCTAGCGGCCGGAACTAAGGTAACAGTGAGTGTTGGCTTTACGGATTTAACCAGTAACAGCACTCGCTCATACAAGTGTGCGGATGTTGCGCTTTACGAATCTAAATCGTCTGGCCGTAATACGGTCTCTATGTGTCCTAGCTATGATGATGTCGCTTAGGCTCGCTTCTATCTAGTCCTGTCTTCTATTTGCTTCACCTCTTCAAGTCGCGGCCCGACTCCTTTTTCCTTCCCCTCTTTTTATTAGGAATCTCACTTTTGAGCGACCTATGTCACAAAATCTATACAGTTAGACTAAAGTCTAATGCTGGTGAAAATTTGAGCTAAAATGAACAGTAAGTAAACTACTTTGCTTCAGATTACATCGTGTTAAACGATGCAATAAATAGAGTGTTTACCAGATGTAAAAGGATGACACCGTTAACTTAATTCAGCTGGTTAGCTAGCCTTATCAATAACTTGAAAGGCAGCAGTAGAATTAGGTTAGCTGGAGCAAGAGTTTGGGGATCATACAGTCTGGTTAAAAGAGGCGTGGTATGTTTGTCGATTTTTTAGTTAGGTTAACCATAGGCACATTAGCCATTCTTGGCTTTCAACTTAGTGCATTGTATTTTTTACCTATGGTTGTGCTGCTCAATACTCATCACAAAGAGTTTTTTGGGTGGTAGTTCAGTCGTGGTACTGGAAACAAAAAAACGGAGCCGCTGGGCTCCGTTTTTATTTGGTTAGAATCTATCTTGGCATCATGCCGCTTCGATAACTTCTTCAATTCGTTTCATTGAACCTAGTAAGTGTTGATCAAGCAGTTCTGTTGCTTGTTCTACATTCTTAGAGAGTACTAGTTTCATGATCATTTCGTGCTCATCAATATTGAACAGATCATCAGATGCGCTTTCTGCAGACATAGCGAGGAAGCGGTAACGTTTCACTTGGTTAATTAGGTCATCAAAGAACTTAAACATGTTCTCTGAATCTGCACCTTCAAGCAGTGCGACATGGAATTGCTGGTGGCGCTCTTCCCATTCTACACAGTCAAACTCTTCAGATACGTACTGTACTCGCGATAGTTTATGGTAAGACGTTAGTACATCCAGTTCCCAGCTCTCATCACCTGCTGCAATCGCTTTTTTAAGCAGAACCGATGATACAACACGAAGGCTTTCGTATAGGTCATTCAGTTCTTTCTTTGATACAGGAGATACCCAGCAGCCTTTTTGTGGCTCTAGCTTTACGTATTTGCTCCAAGATAACTGTACCAAGGCTTCGCGAATAGGGGATGCGCCAACGTTGTAGCGTGCTTTTAGATCAGCAACAACAAGCTTTTGGCCTGGGGTTAACTCACCATTAAGAATATCTTGGCGAATCATCTTTGATACTTTGTCAGTGAGCGTAGGACTAGACATTACAAACCTCATCTATATATGATTTCTAGTCTGCTAATCCGTCTCTTAGAAAGAGTCAGTTGGAGGTTAACAGTACGTAGTTCTATTGTGATTGATAATACAGCGTACTGAAAAGTTAGGCAAGATTTTGTTTCATAAAAAAAGAGGGCCGAAGCCCTCTTTTATATTTTATGCGAATCGGTTCATTCTTATAGAACGTGAACAGATGCCGTGTTTGTAGTACCAGAAGCTACTAGAGCACCAGAAACCATAACTACGATGTCGCCTTTGTTACCTAGGCCAGATTGTAGAGCGATTTCTTTACCGTTGATGTAGAACGCGTCTGTGTTCTCGATAGAGTCAACAAGAACTGGCTTAACACCTTTAGTAAGAACTAGCTGTGCAGCTGTCTTTTCGTTAGTTGTTAGAGCTAGGATGTTTGCAGTTGGGAAGTACTTACGTACTGAACGTGCAGATTTACCGCCTTCAGTTGCAACAACGATTAGAGGAGCAGCTAGCTTCTCTGCTGTGTCTACAGCGCCTTTACATACTGCTTCAGTGATGCGTAGACGTGGGCTGTCTAGACGAGAACCTAGCTCAGCTTTAAGAGCTGAATCAGTACGGTTCGCGATTTGAGCCATGATAGTAACAGCTTCAACTGGGTACTTACCTTTAGCAGTTTCACCAGAAAGCATTACTGCATCAGTACCATCCATGATTGCGTTCGCAACGTCACCCGCTTCAGCACGAGTTGGACGTGGGTTGCTGATCATAGAGTCAAGCATTTGAGTTGCAGTGATAACCATCTTACGTGCACGGTTACACTTCTCGATCATCATCTTCTGAGCGAAGATTACTTCTTCAGCTGGGATTTCAACACCTAGGTCACCACGAGCAACCATGATGCCGTCAGAAGCTTCAAGGATTGAATCGAAGTTATCTACACCTTCTTGGTTTTCAATCTTAGAAATGATGTGGATGTTCTCGCCGCCGTTAGCGTTTAGAAGCTCACGGATTTCTTTAACGTCTTCTTCTTTACGGATGAAAGAAGCAGCAACGAAATCTACGCCTTGCTCACAACCAAACTTAAGGTCAGCTTTGTCTTTCTCAGAAAGAGCAGGAAGTTGAACAGAAACGCCAGGAAGGTTAACACCTTTGTTTTCGCCTAGAGCACCGTTGTTAAGAACTTTACACTTAACTTCAGTTTCTGTTGTTGCGATAACTTCCATTTCGATTAGGCCGTCATCAACAAGGATAGTGTTACCTGCTGTTAGGTCTTTAGCGAAACCTAGGTAAGTTACTGCTACTACGTCTTTGTTACCAACAACTGTTGCGTCAGTTGTGAAAGTGAACTCTTGACCAGCTACTAGATCTACGTCGTTACCATCTTCAAGTTTGATAGTACGGATTTCTGGACCTTTAGTATCTAGAAGGATAGCAAGTTGCTCACCTTTGTTTTCCATTACTTTACGGAAGTTCGCGATACGAGTGCCGTGCTCTGCGAAATCACCGTGAGAGAAGTTAAGACGCATAACGTTCATGCCAGCATCTACTAGTTCAGTTAGCTTCTCTACAGATTCAGTTTTAGGGCCAATCGTACATACGATTTTGGTCTTTTTCATGGAAGGTACTCTCCGGTAAGTATTGTTACAATTTGAAATTTATTTAAGTTCTGAAGATTGGTCCGCTACATCAACATTTTGTGCCTGTTGTGTAAAAGCGCGGGACTTCCAATATGTCCTTCAGAGTTGTAAGTCTTTCATCAATTTTAGTCATTTTATGACTAAAAGATTTTGATTCAATATCGGTTTTCTGTGACTTACCCCACTATATAGGGGGTAAGTTGCAAAAAAATAACAGTCAGTTTTGTAATTTTTTTTCTTTTCGGGTGCGGATTCTACCACCTAATGAGTTCAATATCACTGCTTAACAATTGTCTTAGGACAAGGTTTTATCGCTATTTATTAATTTTTTGGATCAAAATAAATGGACTAAATAGTTTCGTTGTAACTATAATATGTTTCATATCGAAACTTAATGGCCTTTTTTAAATGTCGAAACGAAACACCCAGCTCAGAAGACATGCAATTTCTAACCTAGTGAATGAAAAAGGGGAGGTTAGTGTTGATGAATTATCCGCTAAGTTCGAAACCTCAGAAGTCACTATTAGAAAGGACTTGGCGTCTTTAGAGAAAAACGGTCAGCTTTTACGCCGTTATGGTGGTGCGATTTCGTTACCGAAAGAGGTTGTCAACGAAGAACTGGGTCAACAAGTTTCGACTCGAAAGATTTCATTGGCAAAAGCCGCTGCAGATTTAATTCGCGACCATAACCGCATCGTGATCGATAGTGGCAGTACGACCGGTGCTCTAATTCAGCAGCTTAATGCTAAGCGTGGCTTGGTTGTTATGACCAACTCATTGCACGTTGCTAATGCGCTTAATGAGCTTGAAAGCGAGCCGACGTTATTAATGACTGGCGGCACTTGGGATACCCATTCGGACTCTTTCCAAGGCAAAGTTGCAGAGTCGGTACTTCGTGCTTACGATTTTGACCAACTATTTATTGGGGCTGATGGTATCGACCTCGATAGAGGCACAACCACGTTTAACGAACTGGTTGGCCTGAGCAAAGTAATGGCTGAAGTGTCACGAGAAGTGATCGTGATGGTTGAGTCGGAAAAGGTGGGACGAAAGATCCCGAACTTAGAGCTGGCATGGGAACACATTGACATCTTAATTACCGATACAGACTTAGGCGAAGAATCCAAAGCAAGTATCGAATCACATGATGTTCGAGTGATCCTGACCGATCCAGCGTAAAAACAAATTTAAGTATTATGCATTTACCTTCCTATGATTGATCTTAATGAAGATTTGGCCTTTGCTTGCTGCCAATAGGAATAAAACAAAATTGATGGAGTGAAACTATGTGTGGAATTGTTGGTGCAGTAGCACAGCGTGATGTAGCTGAAATTTTAGTAGAAGGCCTTCGTCGTCTAGAATACCGTGGCTACGATTCAGCTGGTGTCGCTGTAGTCGATACTGAATCTAACCTAACTCGTGTACGCCGCCTAGGTAAAGTACAAGAGCTAGCTGACGCAGTAGAAGAGCAACAAGTGATTGGTGGTACAGGTATCGCTCATACACGTTGGGCGACACACGGTGAGCCGTCTGAAGCGAACGCACACCCACACATGTCTGGTGATATTGCCGTTGTACACAATGGCATTATCGAAAACCACGAAGCACTGCGCGCTATGCTGCAAGAGCGTGGTTACGTATTTACTTCACAAACGGATACAGAAGTTATTGCTCACTTAGTTGAGTGGGAACTTCGCACTTCAGCTTCTTTGGTTGAAGCGCTACAGAAAACAGCAAAACAATTAGACGGTGCGTACGGCACGGTTGCGGTTGATCGTAAAGATCCTAGCCGTATCGTTGTAGCTCGTTCTGGTAGCCCGATCGTTATCGGTTTTGGTGTCGGCGAGAACTTCCTTGCTTCTGATCAACTGGCGCTACTGAGCGTAACTCGTCGCTTCATGTACCTAGAAGAAGGTGATGTTGCTGAGGTAACTCGTCGTGATGTTACGGTATTTGATGTAGCGGGTGAGCGTGTTGAGCGTGAAATCGTTGAGTCAAACGCTGAACACGACGCAGGTGACAAAGGTCAATACCGCCACTTCATGCAGAAAGAGATCTTCGAGCAGCCAACAGCGCTGATCAATACAATGGAAGGCCGTATCTCTGACACTTCGGTTATCACTAACGCGATCGGCGTTAAAGCTGAAGAGATCCTAAGCAAGGTTGAACACGTGCAGATCATCGCATGTGGTACGTCTTACAACTCAGGCATGGCAGCGCGTTACTGGTTTGAATCTCTAGCTGGCGTAAGCTGTGACGTAGAGATTGCTTCTGAATTCCGTTACCGTGATTTCGTTGTTCGTCCGAACAGCCTATTGGTGACTCTGTCTCAATCTGGTGAAACGGCGGATACGCTTGCTGCACTTCGTCTTGCAAAAGAGAAGGGTTATATGTCTGCAATGACTATCTGTAACGTTGCGGGTTCTTCACTGGTTCGTGAATCTGATTTTGCCTTCATGACTCGCGCAGGAACAGAGATCGGTGTTGCTTCTACTAAAGCTTTCACAACTCAACTAGCAGCGATGCTGATGATGGTAACGTCAATTGGTCGTCTACAAGGTCGTATCAATGAAGAAAAAGAAGCGGAAATCGTTCAAGCACTTCACCAACTGCCTGCTGATATCGAGAAAGCATTAGCGTTCGATAAAGAAATTGAAGCACTGGCACCTGATTTTGCTGATAAGCATCACACACTGTTCTTGGGTCGTGGTGAGTTCTACCCAATCGCGATGGAAGCGTCTCTTAAACTGAAAGAGATCTCTTACATCCATGCAGAAGCATACGCAGCTGGTGAGCTTAAGCACGGTCCTTTGGCTCTTATCGATGCAGATATGCCTGTAGTCGTTATTGCACCAAGCAACGACTTGCTAGAGAAGCTGAAATCGAACGTTGAAGAAGTGCGTGCTCGTGGCGGTCTACTTTACGTATTCGCTGATGAAGATGCGGGCTTTGAAAGCGATGAGAACATGAAGATCATCAAGATGCCTCACGTAAGTGAAGTAACAGCGCCTATCTACTACACAGTACCGATGCAGCTGCTGTCTTACCATGTCGCACTAATAAAAGGTACCGACGTTGACCAACCTCGTAACCTAGCGAAAGCGGTAACAGTTGAGTAATCGACAGCTTACCTAAGATATAGATAATAAGAAGCCCATCCTGTGATGGGCTTTTTTATGGTGCGC
>NZ_JBFRVD010000016.1:0-30585 GCF_041474985.1 Vibrio sp. 10N.222.49.C9
TCTTAAGATCCTGTCTATGTAGGGAGCTTAATCTCAATTTGCGACCTGTTTTACTCAGCTTTCATTCCAAGATCTAGATTAATGACCAAACTTAGTAAATCCTGGGTCACTGACGTTTGGATTGGTGAAGGAGCATGCTAACAATAACAACACAACCATTGCGGATCTAGTTTGACTCATGCGAACTAGCTCATTAACCAAGCGTGCATTGTCACTAGTTCCGATAATGGAGGCCAGCATTCTGGGAATTGGTTATCATCGGGAGCTAGGTGTTAGTTGTCAGAATTTATATGCTTCAAACTAGCATTGGTATAGGGGGCAATATGAAAAATACTCAAGCTTGTGAGATTTCTCCGATTATTAAAGCTTTAAGAAAACAGACTTGACGGAGTAGCCATCATCTAATTCTTAGGCTAACAGGGATTATTTATATAAACTTTAGTTTGGAAACAAAGTATCGGTCACCATCAAATGACGCTTTTTTTCACATTCGATCATCCTACCTGCGCCCTTTCTTGATCTTCCACTACAGTTTTGACTGTAAACTGTAGTAAAATTACGCTAATTTGTTTTTATACCGATTTATTTTGAATTGAACGAGGTCAGTCCTATGTCAGCTAAGAAGCCAATGGCTCTAGTGATCCTTGACGGTTACGGTTACCGTGAAGACAACCAAGACAACGCTATCGCGAACGCTAAAACACCAGTATTAGACGGTCTTATTGCTAACCAACCTAACACGCTAATCTCGGCTTCTGGCTTAGATGTAGGCCTACCTGATGGCCAAATGGGTAACTCAGAAGTGGGTCACACCAACATCGGTGCGGGTCGCGTGGTATACCAAGATCTTACTCGTATTACTAAGTCAATTTCAGATGGTGAGTTCGGCCAAACTGAAACGCTAGTGAACGCTATCGATAAAGCGGTGAAAGCTGAGAAAGCGGTTCACATCATGGGCCTTATGTCTCCAGGTGGCGTTCACTCTCATGAAGATCACATCTACGCAGCTGTTGAAATGGCAGCAGAGCGTGGCGCAGAGAAAATCTACCTACACGCATTCCTAGACGGTCGTGATACACCGCCACGTAGCGCAGAAAACACATTAGCGCGTTTCCAAGAGCTATTCGCTAAACTAGGCAAAGGCCGTGTGGCTTCGCTTATTGGTCGCTACTACGCAATGGACCGTGATAACAACTGGGATCGCGTTCAAGAATCTTACGACCTACTGACCCAAGCAAAAGCTGAGTTCACATTCGACACTGCAGTAGCTGGCCTAGAAGCGGCTTATGCTCGTGATGAAAACGATGAGTTTGTAAAAGCGACTGAAATCAAAGCAGAAGGCGAAGAGTCTGCCGCTATCGTAGATGGCGATGCAGTTATCTTCATGAACTACCGTGCTGACCGTGCTCGTGAAATTACACGTGCATTCGTTCCTGATTTCGATGGTTTTGCTCGTAACGTATTCCCAGCGATCGACTTCGTGATGCTGACTCAATACGCAGCAGACATCCCGCTTCTATGTGCATTCCCACCGGCTTCTCTAGAGAACACTTACGGTGAATGGCTATCGAAGGAAGGTAAAACGCAGCTACGTATCTCTGAAACAGAGAAATACGCGCACGTTACTTTCTTCTTCAATGGTGGTATCGAAGACGAGTTTGAAGGCGAAGAGCGTCAACTTGTTGCTTCTCCAAAAGTAGCAACTTACGACCTACAGCCAGAAATGAGCGCACCAGAGCTAACTGAAAAGCTAGTTGCAGCAATCAAAGGCGGCAAATACGACGCGATCGTTTGTAACTTCCCTAACTGTGACATGGTTGGCCACACTGGCGTTTACGATGCAGCAGTTAAAGCCGTAGAGTCGCTAGACGAATGTCTTGGTAAAGTGGTTGAAGCAATCAAAGAAGCTGACGGCCAACTGCTTATCACCGCAGACCACGGTAACGCAGAAATGATGGTTAACCCAGAAACGGGCGGCATCCACACGGCGCACACTAACCTACCTGTTCCACTTATCTATGTAGGTAGCAAAGACGTTGAGTTCAAAGAGGGCGGCAAGCTGTCTGACTTAGCACCAACGATGCTTTCTCTGTCTGGTATCGCAATTCCGGCTGAGATGTCAGGCGATGTGATCGTTAAATAGTCAGTAGTTAAATAGTTGTTTGGCTCAGCGGCTCACGTTGAGCTTTAACGATTTTGAAAGCCCGCACTTAAAAGTGCGGGCTTTTTTATAGATGTGAGATACGAGTAAGCGAGATGAGAAGAGCTTAAGAACGGATGCGTGATGTGAGATACGGGTAAACGAGTAGCGAAGAGCTTAAGGACAGGTATTGGGTAAGAAAAACATGCAGGGGAGAACATAAGGGCACGACCTTAAACAAAAGACGAAAAGAACGGCCTTGATAAATATCGAAAGAGTGACATTTCTTGAATGATTAGGTAGCTTAAGGCTCATACTATACTTGTCTTTTACCTTATATTTAGGCTGTTTATATGAACTCAAACCCAGACCGTTGGAAGCAACGACTGCAAAACTTAATGAAAGCGCAGCAAAGACTTGAGAGAGCGTGCTCACAAGATAGCTACAATGAGTTAGAGCTCGCTGGGTTAGTACAAACTTTTGAATTTTCTTTTGAGCTGACATGGAAGACCCTTAAAGACTTACTTGAGTTTGAAGGGTTTGATGTGGCTTCGCCGAGGAGCGTTTTTCGTACGGCCTTAGAAGCTAAGCACCTGTCTTCGGAGCAGTGTGAGATTATGCTTGAAGCACTCATAAAACGAAATTTATTGTCCCACACCTATGATGAGGAAAATGTCCTTGAAGCTCAGTCACTGATCTTAGAGTCATTTTCACCAGTGATAGGGCAAGTCACACTCTATTTAAAGCTTAAATGTGATCAAGAGGGTCAATGCGAACAAGAGGTTAAATGTGATCGATAGTTATTTGGTTAAACCAGACTCGGTCGGCCTTAAGCCTCATCAGTATCAGCTGATTGAGGATATTGTTTTGAATCATGCTTTAGTCATTCATGCCTGGGTATTCGGTTCTAGAGCCCTTGGAACTTATAAAGATAACTCCGACATCGATATTGTTATCGAGGGGCATGGGATTTCGTTAAGTGTCGTCGCAGGCTTGCAAGATCGTTTAGAACAGTCGTCGCTTCCATTCAAGGTTGACTTGCTCGTTAAACATAGAATTACATCGAATGAGCTACTTGCCCATATTGACACTTATGGGATTAAACTAAAGTAACCGAACGTATTATTATCAGCGTAACGGTGATGTTGATTCTTGAACCGATTGTTTACGTTTTGCCAGTTTATCTCGAATCTGAGTACCTGAATTGACTCGGCCATGTTTTTTATCATCAATAGAAAACGATAATAGTTTCATTAGCGCTATAGCTCCATCTCTACGCTTTCGATCTTCATAAGATTCAATCGTATCAGTGGACATTACCATCACCTCTTTGTATGAAATTTTAAATATAGACTATATGTTGTCTGGTGATAATGGCGCTTCTTGATGGTGAAACTTTATATTATTGATCTAGCGAGGTAAGGTTTACTTCTTTTTATTTAAGATCGAACGCTCAAAATCTAACAACCACTCTTTGCGATTCATACCGCCGGTGTAGCCGGTTAATGTTCCATTCGCGCCGATGACTCTATGGCAAGGCACAACAATACTAAATGGGTTCTTGCCATTTGCACCACCCACAGCTCTTACTGCTTTTGGGTTATCCATTATTTTCGCTTGTTCACCGTAACTGATGGTTTCGCCATAAGGAATGGTTGTTAAAGCTTGCCAAGCTACTTTTTGAAAGTCAGTGCCTTTTATCGCTCTTAATGGCAAATCGAATTCTATTCGTTGACCTGCGAAGTACTCATCTAACTGTTTCGCTGCCAGTTGGCAAAGGTCATCTGGATTGCTAGTCATTAGCTCTTCGTGATTTACATGGTCAATTTCAATAAGCGACACACCATTGCTCACAATGATCATCTTGCCAATTGGTGCGTCATAAAGCATTTTGTAAGTGGTGTCTTCCATGTCATCTTCCTTCTTTTAGTCTTTTTCTGCTCTCAAGCTCTTCGAATCTCGTATCTGTTTTTGAGGCTCTTCGCATCCCGTTTACCCGAATCTCGCATCTGCTCTTAAGCTGCTTGAAATTTGATTCATGATGCGCAACACGCTACACTCTCTGTATGATTAAAACATTCAAGCATAAAGGTCTCAAAAAGTTTTTTGAGACTGGCAGTAAAGCCGGTATTCAAGCTAAGCATGAGCGTAAGCTTAGGATGCAGTTGGCAGCTATAGATACTGCAACCATTATTGATGATGTTGATCTACCTGGCTTTAAGCTTCACCCATTAAAAGGGGATAGAGATGGTATTTGGTCAATCACAGTAAATGGTAATTGGCGTATTACTTTCGAATTTATTGATGGTAATGCCTATATTTTAAATTATGAGGATTATCACTAATGAGTATGCACAACCCTCCTCACCCAGGTGAGTTTATTTATGACCTATATATGGAACCGTTTGGTTATAGCTGTCGTTTTGTTGCAAAGCAGCTTGATGTATCCCCTTCTACGCTGAATCGTGTTCTTAAAGGCCAAAGTGCAGTTTCTCCTGAAATGGCTTTACGTCTTTCTAAGTCACTGGGTAGAACCCCGGAGAGTTGGTTAACAATGCAGGATCACTATGATCTGTGGCAAGCAAAACAGAACGTTAATCTAGCGAAGGTAAATACGATCAACTTTGCTCTAGCGACATAAATATAACGAAGATGGACTAAGCGCTGCGTAGTCAGCGTTTGTCTTTCAGTTTTTGGTTTGTACTATCCCTCTTCGTATCCCGCATCTGCTTTAGCCCTCACACGAAGTGCAAAGCAATACCCTGAAATACCACCCATGATGTTCCCCAAGGCTAAACCAATAAACAACCCTTCGACACCATCAATTTGGCTGCCTATCCACGCAAAGGGCAAGGTAAACACAAACAAACGCATGAAGCTCCATTGAAAGGCTTTGAGTGGTTGATGCATGGCATTCATTCCACTGATCAGCATCATCACAATACCTTGGAATCCATAGCTAAAGGGGACGACCAACAAGTAATGCCACAAAATGCCTCGTACGGATTCTTCTTGAGAGAACAGGGCAGCTAAGGGGATGCTCAACGGCACCATCATTAAGAAAATCAAACCTTGGAACATCACAGCAAAACGCATACTGAGAAACAATGCCTTAAAGCTGCGTTGAGAGTTGTTTGCGCCAAAGTTCTGCGCCATGAAAGGCGTAAGGGCTGAAGTCAGAGACATCAACACAATGATAAGAATGGATTCAATACGCTGAGCAGCACCATAAGCAGCAACGGCTTCGGTTCCCTGTTTGGCCAACATCATCATTATGATGGCACCCGCTAATGGATTGAGCGCATTGGACAGTGCCGCAGGAGTGCCGATAGTCAGTATTTGATACCAATCGCTAAGGATGTTTTTGATATTCGGTAAAGCCAGAAGCTTTTCTCGTTTAATCAAGATGTACAGCGAGCAACACAAAGCGCCAAACCAACTGAAACCACTTGCAATTGCAGCACCTTGAATCCCTAGTTCAGGGAAGGGGCCGTATCCAAAAATAAGCAAAGGGTCGAGAACGCCGTTGATTAACCCTGCCAGCATCATGATTTTAGCAGGCGTTTTGGTATCGCCACTGGCACGAATAGCGCTGTTGCCTGCCATTGGGATCACTAATAGGGGAATGGTGATATACCAGATCAGCATGTACTCAGAGATCAGAGGCAGTAACTCCGCTTCGGCACCCAATAAAGTAAATAAGGGGTCGAGTGAGATAATGCCAACAGCGGAAGCGCAGCAGACCAGAAGTAGCGCGAGTAATAATCCATGGCAGGTAAAGCGTGCTGCATTTTGTGCGCTGCCTTGGCCAAGCAATCGACCGATACATGTCGATAAGCCAATGCCAATCCCCATGGTGATGCAGTTAATCGCAAAGGTAACTGGAAAGGTAAAACTCACCGCGGCTAAGGCTTGGGTGCCAAGCAATGAGATGAAGAAAGTATCGACGAGGTTAAACATCAAGATCGCCACCATACCGAATATGGTCGGTATGGTCATGGTACGCAATGTACTCTCAATTGGGGCAGTTAATAGCCCGTGCTTATCTTGCATGCAAAACGCCGGTAGAAACCAAAAGCGTAGGATAAACAGATGCGGGATACGAGTAAACGAAAAGCAGGGAAAGATGAGGGGTGAGAATCTGCACTTTAGCTCACAATTTTTTCGTTCCCCCCTTGGGATCTTTCACATCGCCCCCAACATATTGTTTGACCCACGCTAATCGTGGCAACTATCAAAATTTAAATGGAAATTATCAGGAGATAAGACCGATGAATATCCGTCCTCTACATGACCGAGTTATCGTTGAGCGCCAAGAAGTTGAATCTAAATCTGCTGGTGGCATCGTTCTAACTGGTTCTGCCGCAGAAAAATCGACTCGCGGTATCATTCTAGCTGTCGGCAAAGGCCGCATTCTAGAAAACGGTTCAGTGCAACCGTTGGACGTAAAAGTTGGCGATACCGTTATCTTTGCTGAAGGTTACGGCACGAAAACTGAAAAAATCGACGGCAAAGAAGTTCTGATTATGTCTGAAAACGACATCATGGCGATCGTCGAGTAATCTATTTTTCATTTAACTCTCAGTAAAAGTTATCAGAGCCAGTATTGGATGATTCATATCGTCATTCCAGAAATGAGGAACGAATTATCTGGAATCTAAACAGAGTGCGATTTGAGTAGATTCTGAATCACGTTCGTCCCTCACTGTTCAGAATGACGCGATAACGCTGAGACGCCCCGAAACAAAGAATTTGAAAGGAAATTAAGATGGCTGCTAAAGACGTTAAATTTGGTAATGACGCACGTATTAAAATGCTAGAAGGTGTAAACGTTCTGGCTGACGCAGTAAAAGTAACGCTAGGTCCTAAAGGCCGTAACGTTGTTCTAGACAAATCATTTGGCGCACCGACTATCACTAAAGATGGTGTTTCAGTTGCACGTGAAATCGAACTTGAAGACAAGTTCCAAAACATGGGCGCGCAAATGGTTAAAGAAGTGGCTTCGCAAGCGAATGACGCGGCGGGCGACGGTACGACTACAGCAACCGTTCTTGCTCAAGCAATCATCACTGAAGGCTTAAAAGCCGTTGCTGCTGGCATGAATCCAATGGATCTTAAGCGCGGTATCGACAAAGCAGTTATCGCTGCAGTTGAAGAGCTAAAAGGCCTTTCTGTTCCATGCGCAGATACAAAAGCTATCGCGCAAGTAGGTACTATCTCTGCGAACTCTGATTCGACAGTAGGTAACATCATTGCTGAAGCGATGGAAAAAGTAGGTCGTGATGGCGTAATCACGGTTGAAGAAGGTCAGGCTCTACAAGACGAGCTAGACGTAGTTGAAGGTATGCAGTTCGACCGTGGTTACCTATCTCCTTACTTCATCAACAACCAAGAAGCGGGTTCTGTTGATCTAGAAAGCCCATTCATTCTTCTTATCGACAAGAAAGTTTCGAACATCCGTGAACTTCTTCCGACTCTAGAAGCAGTTGCTAAGGCATCTCGTCCACTTCTTATCATCGCTGAAGATGTAGAAGGCGAAGCGCTTGCAACTCTAGTTGTGAACAACATGCGTGGCATCGTTAAAGTGGCTGCTGTTAAAGCGCCTGGTTTCGGTGACCGTCGTAAGTCTATGCTACAAGATATCGCTATCCTAACGGGCGGTACGGTTATCTCTGAAGAGATCGGCCTAGACCTAGAGAAAGTAACGCTAGAAGACCTAGGTCAAGCTAAGCGTGTAACTATCACTAAAGAAAATTCAACCATCATCGATGGCGCGGGCGAAGAAACAATGATCCAAGGTCGCGTTTCTCAAATCCGTCAACAAATCGAAGATGCAACGTCTGACTACGACAAAGAGAAACTTCAAGAGCGCGTAGCTAAGCTAGCTGGCGGTGTTGCAGTAATCAAAGTGGGCGCTGCAACTGAAGTTGAGATGAAAGAGAAGAAAGACCGCGTAGAAGATGCACTTCATGCAACTCGCGCTGCCGTTGAAGAGGGTGTGGTTGCTGGTGGTGGTGTTGCACTTATCCGCGCTGCATCTAAAGTTGCTGGCCTTGAAGGTGACAACGAAGAGCAAAACGTCGGTATCCGTGTTGCACTACGTGCAATGGAAGCGCCTATCCGTCAAATCACGAAGAACGCTGGTGATGAAGAATCAGTGGTTGCTAACAACGTTCGTGCTGGCGAAGGTAACTACGGTTACAACGCGGCGACTGGCGAATACGGCGACATGATTGCAATGGGTATCCTAGATCCAACTAAGGTAACTCGCTCTGCACTTCAGTTCGCAGCGTCAGTTGCTGGTCTTATGATCACAACAGAAGCGATGATCACTGATAAGCCACAAGATTCTGGCCCTGCAATGCCTGATATGGGTGGCATGGGCGGTATGGGTGGCATGGGCGGCATGATGTAGTGCGACAAGGGTCGCATTGACTGTTCCTCAGGATAATGTACTGAGGTGGGCGGAAATATCGTTGGATATAACCGCCCTAGTTATCAACTCCGAGGATGTAATGATAACGCTCTGCCTAGAGTTCCTCTCACCCAACCTCCATACCCGAAAGGGTCTTCGAAACGGAAATATGTCAGAGGCAGCGTGCTGCCTCTTAGTTAACTATGCCGATGTGCATTCAAAGTAATAATCTTTGGCACCAACGCGCAGGAAACTGCCTTTAAAAAGGAAAGACATGGGACCGACATGCCAATGGTTTGGCATGCCCTCATAAACTGCAGCTCTTGGCTTCTTAGCTGAAAGTGAGTACTCCTCACTGACAGAACAAGAAGAGGTGCTTCAACAGTCAATTGACTGAAGCTTGTGTTTGTATTGTCTTACTCTCAACAACAGTTTGAGTGATAAGACCTACTTTGTAGCAAGTAGTAGCCTAGGGATAGTGCGAATCTGGTAACGGATTGGTGCGAAGCTTCCTGACAATGTACTCCCTGAAAAGGTGTGTCGTTTGCGCGAGCAAATAATACAGATATCGGTAATGACGACCGATTGAGAGGCTAGGCTTGGTTATAAGGTTAACGTATGTGAACTACTGATAAACAACGTCAGCCGCGACGAGCGAAATGTCTTTGTTTGTAGCAATCAATCTAGGTTGATTACTGCAAGGCGCTCTGACCAAAAGGTATGTGGACAGGTTATTCCTTTTACATCTGGGATTACGCTACTGTTGTGCCACCGTTGAATAGGTAGAACCTAAGTAACTAATTGTACAAATACAGGAACTTGGTAAGCCCAATTATTCGCCCTCGAGGCAGGTAACCCGTAAGGGGAGCTGTTGGATGAGTGGGTATGGGAGCGATGGATAAAGCGAATGCTTGGCTGTAATCGCCAAGATAGAGGTTCAGACTTTGCCTCAACTCGAAAGAGTGCAGACTTCCATTAGGTCTTTAATCGTAAGAAGGCTTGTAAAGCCGAAGGATGACTAGCGAACTTCGTTCGCTGGTTGATACTTGTCCCCCTAAGGGTGAATGATACTTCACCCTTAGGGGAGATCTATCTTCACTCCACATGGGGGATCCACCATGAGGAAAGCAAGATGAGTAAGGCACAGTGTCTACCTGCATTCTCATACTCGAACGATAGCTGGCAAACCATTAATTGGAAGCTATGCCATCAAAGAGTAAAGAAGCTACAAGTACGGATTGCGAAGGCAACTAAACACGGCGATAACAGGCAAATTAAAAAGCTACAGCGCATGTTAATACGCTCTTTTTCTGCCAAAGCGATAGCGGTAAAACGGGTAACCGAAAACCGTGGAAAGAAAACATCAGGTGTCGACAAAGTACTTTGGAATACACCAACTTTGAAATGGGATGCTATTCAATCTCTAACGAGTAAAGGCTACAAGCCAATGCCGTTAAGGAGGGTTTACATTACTAAATCTAATGGTAAAGAACGTCCGCTAGGAATACCGACCATGCGTGATAGAGCAATGCAGGCACTGCACCTGTTAGCGCTAGAACCTGTATCGGAAACCAAAGCGGACAGACATAGCTATGGATTTCGTCCTCACCGCAATTGTGCTGATGCTATTGAACAATGTTTCGTAAACCTCAGTCGCAAGAGTAGTGCCCAATGGGTATTAGAGGGGGATATTAAAGGGTGTTTTGATTTCATTAGTCACGATTGGTTAATCGCTAATATCCCTATGGATAAAGTGATACTCAAGAAGTGGCTTAAATCCGGATTTATGGAATCTGGAAGTTGGAATCCAACAGAAGCAGGTACACCGCAAGGAGGAATTATTTCTCCTGTACTTGCGAATATGGCTTTAGACGGGCTAGATGCGGTGCTGGAATCTCATTTCGGGAAGAAAAACACCAAAGCTAGTTATAAAACTAAGGTTAACTATGTGCGATATGCTGACGACTTCGTCATCACTGGCATCTCGAAAGAGTTGTTAGAGCAAGAAGTACTGCCAATAGTTGAAGCCTTTATGGCGGATCGTGGGTTAGAACTGTCGAAGGAAAAAACATTAATCACACATATAGAGAATGGGTTTGATTTCCTAGGGCAGAACGTTCGGAAATACAAAGGCAAGATGTTAATCAAGCCTGCGAAAAAGAATGTGAAAGTCTTTTTGAAAAACATAAAAGATTATCTCGATAGTCACAAAACGGCTCCAGCGAGTGCAATCATTGCCAAGTTGAACCCGATGATCAGAGGGTGGTGTAATTACCATCGTTGGATCTGTGCTAGTGAGACATTCAAGTATGTAGATTACCGAATCTGGAAGATGCTTTGGCGTTGGTGTCGACGTATCCATTCTAATCGCCGAAAACGCTGGATTAAAGATAAATACTTTAAGTCAGTAGGGGATAGGAATTGGGTATTCAGTGCACCAAGACCAAAAGAGGAAGATGGCTACTACCGTTTGCTTTACGCATCGAGAGTGAAAATCGACAAGCATGTAAAGATTAAGGCATTAGCGAATTGTTACTTACCAGAAGATGAGCAATATTTTGAAAGTTTGACGATCAGAAGATTGAAGAAATCTTTATCAGGTAACATGAAGCTTTGGAAGATTGCCGAAAGGCAGGGTTTCCAGTGTGCGGTATGCCACCGGCAGTTTGCCTCTGAAGATGAATGGGATGTTCACCATATCATTCGACGAGTCGATGGTGGTTCGGACAATAGCGAAAATCTTATGATGTTGCATATTAATTGTCATAGGCAATTACATGTTTGAGTTGCTGGCATTTACTTAGGTAGGTGCTTATAAAGGCTTGAGCCGTATGCGGGGAAACTCGCACGTACGGTTCTTAGGGGGCGGTGTCGCAGTAATGCGTCGCTGCTACCCTACATCATCCCCCTTTCTCTATAGCAGAGAAAGTCACACATAAGCTTTAGAAAACGGAGACTTCGGTCTCCGTTTTTTTGCTCTTAAGCCTTATTTATTCGCATCCCGTATCTGTATTTCAGCTTCACCATCACCCTTTTTTCCAAAGCTCCTTGGTCAGCCTGCCTTGTGCGTAAACTGTTGTTCATCAATTTTTTGCAGCATCATGTCACGCTTAAATGGTTTTGGAAGATAATCGTTCATTCCACACTCGAAGCAACGTTTAATATCATCATCGAGTACGGATGCCGTTAAAGCGAGGATATGTGTTGCCTGAAGTTGCAGGTTTTCTTCATAGCGCCTGATTCGCTCTGTTGCCTCAAAGCCATCTACATTCGGCATCATGCAGTCCATCAAGATAAGGCCGATGTCTTGATGATGCCCTTTATATAAATCAATCGCTTCTTGTCCATCATTGGCAACCCAATATTCAATCCCTAACTTATCTAAATTGATACATACCACCTTCTGGTTTACGCGGTTATCTTCAACTACGAGGACTTTTTGACGTACAGTCGCTTCTATCGGCTCAGGTTGATGTTGAGGGGGTTGTGGCTGTGACCTTTCAAGCACGGAGTTCAACATGCTACTTAAGCGGGAACCGAGCATAGGAAGAGTCACATAGCCTGAGATAAAATGACACTCACTCATAGGATCACTAAGATTATCTTTCACTATGATGATTTTCACCTCTGGTGCTAAGCGATGCAGTGTTTTGGCTTGGTTAATATCTTCCATCAAAGCGATCTCTGGGAGGTCAGTTGCCGCCAAGTTTGTTTCGATTGATTTTAGTTGTGGTGAGTAACCAAGGCGGAACAAGTCATCGAGTAAAAGTTTCGATGGCGCATCTGAATAATAGACAACGGTTTGTTTACGATTTTTATGTTCAGAATGATCTGATGGCACTACGGCTAATTGGAAATGAAAGCAACTGCCCACGTCTTTCTCTGACTCAACGCTTATCGAGCCTCCCATCATTTCCATCATACGTGACGAAATACTAAGCCCTAATCCGGTCCCCGCAATATTGGAGGTGATGTTGGTATCTTCTTGGCAAAACGCTTTGAAAATGTGCTCTTGTTGGTCTGCTGCGATACCAATACCTGTATCTCGAACAGAAAACTCGACCACACACTCTGTTTCCAATGATGGAAGCCGTTTAGCGGTGAATACGATAGAGCCTTGTTCTGTAAACTTGATCGCATTTGAGGCTAAATTCATCAACACTTGGCGAATTTTATTCCCATCAACATGAATGTACTCTGGGAGCTCGCCATCAATTTCAACTTCCAACTTAATCTGCTTTTGATAAGCTTTAGAAGAAATCAGAGTCACGCTATCAAACAGCAGCTCTCTTAAGTCTGTCGTATGTGGATTAATTTCCAGTTTACCCGATTCAATTTTGGACAGATCGAGAACATCGTTGATCAACATAAGTAAGGTTTGAGAAGAGGTATAGATAGTCCCAAGGCAGTCTTTCTGTTCTGCGGATAGTTTGGTTTCTGCCAGTATTTCTGACATACCAATCACGCCATTAAGCGGTGTCCGTATCTCATGAGACATATTGGCAAGAAAGGCACTTTTTGCACGGTTTGCTTGTCGTGCTTTCTCTTGTGAAACAATCAATTGAGTTTCAAGTTGACTGGCACGCCACACAACATAAAGCAGCACCAGTAACGTCACCCCTCCTAATGCGGCTGTCGATAAGTAGCTGTACAACTTTATCTGCGTCAGGCTCTCTGCGATCTGCTTGGGTGTTTCGGTGAAAAGTAAGTTGAGCTCATCTTCAACATGATAAATACTGCTGGTGAGTTCTCCTTTGAGGCCGCTATCAGAGCTGTACCCGACACTCTTTAACCCTCGCTGCAATCGCCAAAAGTGGCGTTTAAAATTATTAAACGAAGCTAATGCACTGATCGTTCGGGAATTCTGTTCTATTTCATCTTGGATTTTGAACAATGAATCGACAATCTTATCTAATGTTGTCTGATCAAAATCGGTAAAGAACTGATACATGAGATCTTGTGTTTCTAAAGTCAATTCTTCAAGCTGCACATTATTGGATTCATGTACGAAGCGCTCAAGTGTCAACGCTGCATTTTTTAGTTTCTCAATGAGCCCAATTTGGTCCCTCTTGCCATGTATGCTGACTAACTCAAGGGCTAATAATGTAAAGGCGGTGTGGTACTCGTCGAGATACTCGACAACTTTGGCATAATTAAAAGAAATATTGAGGTCGCTTCGTACGATTTTCCCATCGATCTCAGCCAGCTTTTCGATCAGCTGACTTCGCTTTATATTGAGTTGTTCTTGAATCTCTGGTTGCCTTGTGGAAACAAACTGCTGCTCTTGTCGTCTGACAGAGAGCATAACGCTATAAGCTTCAGAAAGACTGAGCTGGAGATTAATCATGTCCTGCTCTTTGTTCTTCAGAGCATGGCTAACATAGATATAGAGGCCTAAAAATAACACGATAGCCAAAAAACCACGCGAAATAATCGCTTTAATGGTCTGTTTATTCGTAGGTTCCTTAATCATGCTATTCCCACTGTTTCATATCGTTCTATTCCTATATTAGAATTTAGTTTATTTTCAGAATTTTACGAACATTAGTTTTTGAATACCTGAGGTCTGTTGAGCTTTTATCAATAAATTTTTTAGGATGACATCGCTTTAGATGCGGCAATAAGTGTGTGGGCTATAAGCTTGTGAAACATGTTGATTTTCTCGCCTAGATTTTTGTTTGGAATAATAAGCGTTAGAGCGGAGGTTTCGGTCTCTGTTTTTTTTGCTTTTCGCATCTCGTTCACTCGAATCCCGCATCTGCTCTTAACCATTGCTCTTTATGATTTAGCGGCTTATATTCAACAGTACAGTTATTACATTGATTTAACATGGGTAGCTGTTGAATAAAGGACAATAAATGCTTGATTAAAAATGGATTAATCAAGTGAACAATAAGTCAGTGGAGACTCCCCAATGAAAAAACTACTTTCAGTACTTGCTGTGTCTGCAGCAGTAATGGCACCGGCGGCATTTGCTTCTTCGCCTGTTATGTTTTCAACGATCAATGGCTTCAACGCACCTGACTCAGACGCTGTTGGCGGTGTGCGCTTGGCTTTACTTCACGGACAAGTGAACGACCTTAAAGGTCTTGATCTTGCTGTTGTTGGTATGTCTGAGACGCAAACGACCACAGGTGTGAACCTTGGTATTTTTGGTGCATCAAAAGTGAACCAAGAAATGACCGGTGCATCTCTAGGTTTCTTCAACTGGAACACGGGTAAAACAACGGGTGTTAACCTTGGTGCTGTGAACATTACTAATGATGTGAAAGGCGCGAACGTGAGTTTCGTCAACTACTCAGAAGGTAACACTATGGTTGATGTTGGCGCTGCGAACCTTTCAGAAGTGTCTACGGTTCAGGTTGGTATCTTCAACAAAACCAACAAAATCGAAGGCGTACAAGTTGGTCTGATCAACTGTGCTGACAACGGTTTCTTCCCGTGCTTCCCGATTGTAAACTTTGCTAAGTAAGGCTTAGTGTTACTATAGTGATTCATAACGCCTAAGTGCATCTGACTTAGGCGTTATTGCAACTCAACATTTTCTTATAGATATCCAAACGCCCCTCCAAAATAGATAAGCATATTGTTTTATATTTTCTATTGCAGTATTTTTACTTATGAGTACAATGTGCGATAAATTCCTAATGATGATTTATATGCTTTGATTAACCACCATACCGTCGATTTTAAAAAGGCTTTCTTAGGCCTGACCGCCAGTTTTTTAGTAGTTTTGAGCTTGTTGCTCGTTGATTCAGCGGAAGAATCAGATAAACAGTATGGAATGGAAAACCAAGGCGTAACACGCTCTTTAGCGGAGCTCACACAGATCATAAATGCGCTTGAGTACAACATCACTGCGCTTTATCCACTGCATGGGGATACCTACGTATTCTCGCATGACAAAAAGATCGAGGGTGAGACGTGTTACTTCACCAGTGAGGAGCAACATGCCCCTCGTTTTGATTTTATGTTCTCTGGCCCTCGCGAGATGTGCAACCCGGAATCGGACCTTTATACCGAAGCGGGTAAGCGCCTGTTCATCGCGCCGACCATGGCTTATTTTGCCAATACCATTGATACCATCTCTGCGATTTATTTCATTTCAAAAGAGAAATTCATTATCTCTTCGCCTTCTGATTTTGCCAGTTACATTAAGGGCGACACCTTTGATTCGGTTGTGAATAGCAGGCCTTATTGGGTGAACACGATTCGCTTTGGCTTAGCTCAAGGGCAAGACCAAGTGGTGTATACCGGCCAATATGATGACTACCTGACAGGTCAGAAAGTGGTGACCTTAACCAAAGGAATCTACGTTAATGGTGAGTTTAAAGGGGTGTTGGGTGTCGATGGCTATGTCTCGAACCTAGTATCGAACCCTACCCATGGCTATAAAGTCACCAGTACTCGAGGCGCAAACAAATACGGGTTTATGGATTTTACGTATTCCAAGCCTCTGTATGTTGATGACATTAACACCCAGCTATATCTGAGTATTGAAGAAGATAAGAGCGAGCACTTTCTGCATGTATTGGAGATGGAGAAGATTCAGCTTTCGATACTGTTGGTTTTGTATCTGCTCTCGGTTTTATGGCTATGGCGCTTCTATACAAGACAAGAGCACCAGCGTTTAAATGAGCTAGCAATGCGCGACCCATTAACGGGCTTGCTGAATCGACGTGGTTTTGAGGCTCGATTACTGGCGCAAGATGAAGAGCCGATTATTGGTGTTGGCGTGTTTGATATCGATGATTTCAAAGTCGTTAATGATCAGCATGGCCATAAAGTGGGGGACGAGGTGATTTGCCATGTTGCTCGGTTGATGCTGAACAGCGTTAGACAGCAAGATATCGTGGCTCGATTTGGTGGCGAAGAGTTTGTTGTCGCGATTACGGGTGAATCGTCTGAGTTGCTTTCATCGATCTTTGAGCGAATTCAAAACGACATTAGCCTACAGAGTTATCGATGCCCTACGGGTGACAAGATTAGTATCTCAGTGTCTGGTGGCGCGACGCTTTACTCTTTGTATAAGTTCGACAGCGTAGGGCACTTGTGGGAAAACCAGAGTATTCGTTCGTCTGATGAGCAGCTCTATAAGGCAAAGGCTGCGGGTAAGAATCAGGTGTGCATTCAGGTGTATTAAGTTCTCCCAAAATAATGCGAAGCCTAGTCGTTTGACTAGGCTTCTTTGTATCATTGGCATTACCACTAAGGCTATCAAGTGCTGCGCTATTTCTTCACGCGACCTTTTCGCATCCACTTTTGGTGAACGCCACGACGTAAGCTTTGGAAGCTGTTTTCCACTTTATCGACACCAAGCAGAATCACTAGCGCCATTAGCGTGATAATGACCGATTGGGAAAGATGCCCTAGTGCGATCATCATACCTAATGCTGCGAGTACCCAGATAATTGCGGCTGAAGTCACGCCATGAATCTTGCCATCCAGTGTCATCATTACACCAGCCCCAAGAAATCCAACACCCGTAATTATCTGACCAAGCACACGAGCTTGATCGAGTGTGTTGGGGGATAGGCTGATCGCCATGGTGAGGAAGAAATAGGTACCACTGATGATCAGAATCGACGTTCGGATTCCGACGGGTTTACCGCGTGTTTGTCGCTCGATTCCGATTAAAGAACCACACAGCATGCATGCAGCGAGGCCTGCCCAGCTAAAGGGGGCAAGGTTGAGAGTTTGTTCTATAAATTGTGACATATCACCCCTCCTAAAAATTTAGAATAGAGCAGAGTATGCTAATAATAGACCGGACGATCGAACAAAAACTTTTTGTCTTAACGATTGATAAAGATTACTTAAAACCTAGCAGCCGCTTGTTGTTAAGGTGAAGGCTGGTGTCGTGGTCTCTGTCGCTTCTTGGTACTCAAGGTAGCAGTTATCAGCCTGTTTTTTTCGGCTAGAAGGCGCATAAAGAATAATGCCATCATTTGCATCTGTGTTGGTAAAGAACCAGTCAGCCCTGCCCGTATCCCAAACCGCATCCAAGAACGTGGATTCGATAAGCATTGACCAAGTTTGATCGTTCATCGCTGCAGGGTAACCGTAAGCGACCAATATATCGTCACCCTCAACGTTAATCGATGCGCTGACAGCCTTATCCAAGCCTAGTGCTGATGTCTTACCATAAAGCATAGCACTTGCACCCTCCATTCCGCCTTTCAGGCCATTTAATGTCGAGATACGCGCATCAGTTTGCAGGTTGAGGAATTTAGAAGCTGCAGTGACCGACACAATACCTAGAATCACGATCACCACGACCAGCTCGATGATGGTGAAACCTCTTGAGCTGAACCTAAGCGCTGGTTGAGATGTGGTTGATGGTGGAGCAACTGAGGTATTGTGTTTCATTGATACAACTTCTCTATTCAATGTGTAGGTCGAGCGGTGTCTTGCTGCTGCGTCCGCCAATCTCACGGGTTAACTTAGGTACTAGGTAGCCAGAAACCTCAGAGATTAATCCTTTAAAGTGATGCTTCGCCTCTTCATCTGAAATATAGAAGTGCGCTGCGCCCTGAACCTTATCAAGTACATGCATATAGTAAGGTAAAATACCGGCGTCGAATAGCTTTTCGCTTAATTCTTTCAATGAGTTAGCGCTGTTGTTTACTCCTTTAAGCATCACGCCTTGGTTGAGCAGAGTAGCACCACTTAACTTAAGCTTGTGGAAAGCTTGTTTGAGCTCTAAGTTAATTTCGTTGGCATGGTTAATATGGCTCACCATCACCACATTAAGGCGAGTTTGAGCTAACAATTGGCATAGTTCATCCGTTACTCGAGCGGGAATCACAACCGGTAATCGGCTATGAATTCGAACTGTTTTCACATGTGGAATTTGTGCGATAGCATGAATTAGCCACTCTAGTTCGCTGTCTTTTGCCATCAGTGGATCGCCACCCGACAAGATAACTTCGTTGATCTCTGGGTGAGCAGCCACATAGTCTAGGCTGGTTTGCCAAACAGACTTCGAGCCCTTGTTATCTTGGTAAGGGAAGTGACGACGGAAGCAGTAGCGGCAGTTAATCGCACAACCGCCTTTTACAATCATCAGTGCACGATTTTTGTATTTGTGCAGTAAGCCCGGAATTGCATTTTCTTGTTCTTCCAAAGGATCGGCGGAATAGCCTTGGTGTACCTCAAACTCTTCGCTTAGCGGTAAAATTTGTCGTAGCAATGGATCGTGTGGGTTGCCTTTTTCCATTCGTTCGACAAAGCTAAGAGGTACCCGAAGTGCAAATAACTCACGAGCAGCGAAGCCTGCTTGCCATGGTGTTGGGTCTATTTCCAATGCCTCAAGCAGTTTTGTCGGGTCAGAGATCGCATTCGATAGTTGTTTGAGCCAGTTTTGCTCAACAGATTCGACTTTTCGGGTTATGATATGCGGCATTGAAATTAACTCAAAGATGTGGAAGAGAAAATCATGGCGTCAGTAAGCACCAATGAATTCAAAGGCGGTTTAAAATTCATGATGGATAACGAGCCTTGCTCAATTATCGAAAATGAATACGTTAAGCCAGGTAAAGGCCAAGCGTTTAACCGTGTTAAACTTCGTAAACTGCTGTCAGGCAAAGTGTTAGAGAAAACATTTAAGTCAGGCGATACAGTAGAACTAGCGGACGTTGTAGACGTTGAACTAGGCTACCTATACAGCGATGGCGAATTCTACCACTTCATGAACAACGAAACATTCGAGCAAATCGCTGCTGATGCAAAAGCAGTAGGCGAGACTTCTAAATGGTTAGTTGAAAACGACGTATGTACTCTAACGTTGTGGAATGATAACCCTATCACAGTAACTCCACCAAACTTTGTTGAGATCGCAGTAACAGAAACCGATCCTGGCCTTAAAGGCGACACACAAGGTACTGGCGGTAAGCCTGCAACTCTAGCAACTGGCGCGGTAGTTCGCGTACCTCTATTCATCGCTATCGGTGAAGTTGTTAAAGTTGATACTCGTACTGGCGAATACGTTGGTCGTGTGAAGTAATTGACTTCAAGTATCTGAAAAAGGTCGCTTAGGCGGCCTTTTTTGTATCCCAAGATCAGATTCGCGTAAACGAGATGCGAGATGCGGGATGCGAGATACGAAGAGCTGGAAGAGCAGATATGTGTGAACGAGATGCGAGATACGAAAAGCAGGAAGATCAGAGCCGAGTCAGAGAGATAAGATATTCAACAAATAACAAAAAAGCAGAGCTGGATAACCTAGCTCTGCTTTCGCTTTTCTGCTCTTCGATACTCGATTACTCGAATCTGCCCTTAACTCTTAAATCATAAAGATGAAAATAACAGACAATGCGCTGATTAGGCCTGCGAAGAAGTAGCAACCCACTTTACCCGCAACGCCGACGTGGAACTTAAGGTCGTGCATGCCGTGGTGAAGACGGTGCATTGCATGCCACATTGGCAGTGCTAGCGTACCGATGATGAATAGCGCACCGATAATGCTGGTGGCAAATTCAGACACACGCTCGTAGCTCATTGCGTCCGCATCGATGATGCCCATTGGCACTAAGATACCTAACACTAGAACCGTGATTGGTGTGATCATCGCAAACCAAGTACCGCCAGCGCCAAATAGGCCCCACCAGATTGGCTCATCAGAGCGTTGTGGGTTGTGGTTAACAGGTTTTACTTTGTAATTTGTGTTCATAACGAAAGCTCCTTACACCACAACAAGAACGATTAAAGAAATAAAAGCCACCGCTGCCCACTGGGTCAGTACGATGATTTTTTTATCAACCAATTTGCCTTTAAGACGGATTGGCATTACTTGAGGCATCATGCTGAAGAAGGTTTGAGCGTGCAGCAAGCTGCCTAGCAGTGCCACGATGTTGATACCAACGACGATAGGGTTAGCCATAAAGCTCAACCAACCAGCCCAAGCTTCAGGGCCTTTCACTAGTGCACCCAAACCGAAGGTTAGGAACAGAGTGAATAAAATCAAAGGCAGTACAGTCGCTTCACGTAGCATGTAGAAGCGGTAGAACGGATGGTTGCTCCACCACGTTCTCTTCATCTCACGAACATAAGGCTTACGATTGCTCATATTATGCCTCCTCTGCTGTTTTTACTTGCGATCCATCAGGCTTGAACATCGAGATAACGAAGTCCATTGAAGACTCAACTTTGCCTTGGTTTACTGCAGCCGCTGGGTCTACTTTCTTCGGACAAACGTCAGAACAGTAACCTACAAACGTACAGCCCCAAGCGCCGTTGTCGCCATTGATAAGCTTCATGCGCTCAGCTTTACCATTGTCACGGCTATCTAGGTTGTAGCGGTGAGCAAGAGCAAGTGCCGCAGGGCCAATGAACTCAGGGTTTAGACCAAACTGAGGACATGCTGCGTAACACAAACCACAGTTGATGCAGCCAGCGAACTGTTTGTATTTCGCCATTTGCTCTGGAGTTTGGATGTTTGTGCCGTCTTCTGGCTTACGGTCGTTACCGATGATGTAAGGCTTGATCGCTTCAAGGCGCTCGATGAACGGCGTCATGTCGACAATCAAATCTTTTTCGATTGGGAAGTTAGCCAAAGGCTCAATTTTGAAGCCGTTTGGATAATCACGTAAGAAGCTCTTACACGCCAGTTTTGGCACGCCATCAACCATGATGCCGCAAGAACCACAAATCGCCATACGACAAGACCAACGGTAAGACAGGTCTTTATCTAGGTTGTCTTTGATGTAACCGATCGCATCAAGTACTGACATGGTTTCATCAAATGGCACTTCAAAGGTTTGAAAGTGAGGTTCTGCATCGTGCTCAGGGTCATAACGCAGGATTTCAATTTTTTGGATTCGATTCGCTGACATTATGCTTGCTCCTCTTCGCTCTTCTTAGCATTCTCTTCTGCTGCTTTTTCAGCGGCAGCGGCTTTCTCTGCAGCTTCACCGTACAGACGAGCTTTAGGTTGAGATTTGGTGATCTTAACGCCGCTGTAGTCGATGGTTGGTGCTGCATCTTCGTTGTAGAAAGATAGAGAGTGTTTCAGGAAGTTCACGTCATCACGTTCTGTGCAGTTGTCGTCTAGACGTTGGTGTGCACCGCGAGACTCTTTACGAAGGATCGCTGAGTGAACCATCGCTTCTGCAACTTCAAGACCGTAACCCACTTCGATAGCGTAAAGTAGGTCAGTGTTGAATACTTTGCCTTTGTCTTTAATGCTGATCTTCTTGTAGCGAGCTTTCAGTTCAGTGAGTTTGTCGATGGTCTTTTGCATCAAGTCTTCTTGACGGTAGATACCACAACCCGCTTCCATGGTGTGACCCATTTCAGTACGGATATCAGCCCAGTTCTCGTCGCCTTCTTGAGCCAAGATGCCTGCGATGCGATCTTCAACCGCTTTGATTTGCTTAGTAATAGCTTCTTCGTTCCAGCCTTTGAATTCAGCGGCACGTTTCACGGCTTGTTCACCGGCTACGCGGCCAAATACCACGAACTCAGCCAGAGAGTTAGACCCTAGGCGGTTTGCACCGTGTAGGCCAACTGAAGCACATTCACCAACGGCGAATAGGCCTTTAATGCGAGTCTCACACGTGCCGTTAGTTTCAATACCACCCATGGTGTAGTGAACGGTAGGGCGAATTGGGATTGGCTCTTTTGCTGGGTCTACGTTTACGTACGCTTTTGCAAGCTCACAGATGAACGGAAGACGCTCTTGCAGGTACTCTTCACCTAGGTGGCGAAGGTCAAGGTGTACGACATCACCAAGCGGGTGCTTGATGGTGTTGCCTTTCTGCTGCTCGTGCCAGAATGCTTGAGAAACTTTGTCACGAGGACCCAGTTCCATGTATTTGTTTTTCGGCTCGCCCACTGGAGTTTCAGGGCCCATGCCGTAATCTTGTAGGTAACGGTAGCCGTTCTTGTTGACGATGATACCGCCTTCACCACGACAACCTTCGGTCATCAAGATGCCAGTGCCCGGTAGGCCTGTTGGGTGGTATTGAACGAACTCCATATCACGCAGTGGTACACCGTGGCGATAAGCCATTGCCATACCGTCGCCAGTTACGATGCCGCCGTTAGTATTGCAGTGGTAAACACGACCTGCGCCACCGGTTGCTAATACAACAGATTTCGCTTTAATCGTAACAAGCTCACCTTCAGACATATGAATCGCGATTAGGCCTTGTACTTCGCCATCTTCAACGCCGCTCTGGTTTTCTACGAGAAGGTCCACCACAAAGTACTCATCAAATCGTTTGATTGTGTCGTACTTCATCGAAGTCTGGAACAGAGTATGAAGCATGTGGAAGCCGGTTTTATCCGCTGCGAACCACGTTCTCTCTACCTTCATACCGCCGAATCGGCGTACGTTTACTTCACCGTTTTCTTTACGACTCCATGGGCAGCCCCATTGTTCCATTTGGATCATTTCGCGAGTCGAGTTTTCAACAAAGTATTCAACAACATCCTGTTCACATAGCCAGTCGCCACCGCCAACAGTATCGTTGAAGTGGTTATCTAGGCTATCTTCGTCTTTAATTACCGCTGCTGAACCGCCTTCTGCTGCCACCGTGTGCGAACGCATTGGGTAAACTTTAGAAATCAGTGCTACTTCCAATTCAGGATTAGCTTCAGCTGCTGCAATTGCTGTACGAAGACCAGCGCCGCCTGCGCCGATGACTGCGATATCTGTGGTAATTGTCTTCACAGTTATTCTCCAGTGTGATGCGGAGTATTCCGCTTGTTATTATAAAAAGCCTATTTAGGAGGTTCTAAATTGTAGGAACCATTTAGCACCCCTAAGCCTTAAGTGGTAGGTTCAGTGTAAGAGAGGAAGGTATTCGAAAAGTTGATGCATTTGGGTTTTTAGGTCGGTAGTGCATATGGAGGCATAGAAATTATAGGTTATGTGACTGCAATCACGGCAATGAATTGTTGATAACGATTAACCCACAAGACTTGTGTTAACGGCTTGTTGAGTATGATTTTTGTTATCAATGTGGATGTGAAAGCTGTATTGATAATTGTATTGTAGAACGTAATTTTCTGGCTTCATTAAAGCAACATTTTGCTTCCATCTATAGAAAGATAGAAGCTTACAAAAGAGGCGAAAGGTGGTAATTTCCGTCGCCTAGAATTCAGTAATATGGAACTTAATAATGCACTCAACATGGCAACCAGCCGCAACCATTAAGCAGTTAAAGCAACGTGCTGATATCCTTAATCAAATCCGTCAGTTCTTTGCTGAGCGAAACGTGATGGAAGTGGATACGCCTGCGATGAGCCACGCCACGGTGACGGACGTGCATTTGCATACTTTCAATACTGAATTCGTAGGGCCGGGTTATGCGCACGGTCAGCCTCTATTCTTTATGACTAGCCCTGAGTTTCATATGAAACGTCTATTAGCGGCCGGCAGTGGCTGTATTTATCAAATTTGTAAGTCTTTCCGTAACGAAGAAAATGGCCGTTACCACAACCCTGAGTTCACCATGTTGGAGTGGTATCGCGTTGGCTTTGATCACCATGACCTGATGGATGAAATGGATTTGCTGTTACAGCAGGTACTTAAATCGGGCTCAGCAGAGCGAATGACTTACCAACAAGCCTTTATTGACGTGTTAGGTGTGTGTCCCCTGGAAGATTCGATGGCTACGCTAAAGCAAGCCGCAGCAAAACTTGGGCTCAGCGATATAGCTGACCCTGAAGAAGATCGTGATACCTTGCTGCAGTTGCTGTTTAGTATTGGGGTTGAAGCCAAAATAGGCCAACAAGTCCCTGCGTTTGTTTATGACTTTCCGGCTTCACAAGCGGCATTGGCTAAGATTAATCCTGAGGATTCGCGAGTGGCGGATCGCTTTGAGGTGTATTTCAAAGGCATCGAGTTAGCAAACGGCTTCCATGAATTAGATAAGCCACAAGAGCAGCTCAAGCGCTTTGAAGATGACAATGCCAAACGTATTGAGATGGGCTTATCGCCTCAACCGATTGACCATCACTTGATTGAGGCATTAAAAGCGGGCTTACCAGACTGTGCGGGTGTTGCTTTAGGTATTGATCGTCTGATCATGCTGGCGTTAGGTTATGACCACATCGATGATGTGACGGCTTTTCCTTTCCCACGTTCTTAACTTTTTGCTTTTGTTTTTACTGAGAGTGAATAGTCATTAGCTATTCACTCTCAGTTTCCAATCAGCTGCCAATTAACTTCACTAGCTAGCTGACTAGAATACCAGTACCCACTACGGCAACAATGGCACCGATCCAAGCGTAGGCATTTGGTCTCTGTTTGGTGTACAGCCAAAGTATTGGTAACAACATGATAGGTGTGGTTGAAGACAACAGAGCAACCATGCCGACATTTCCTTCTTGCAGTGCATACAAGATCAGCGTCATTCCCACCGCCATCGCTAAAAATCCGTTCACTGCGGTAATCGCAAATATTTGACCATTCATCGGGTTGATTGCGCGTGAGAGCTTAGCGCCAGTTAGACGAAATGCGGAGTGAGCAACAAAAGCGGTAATCATACGAATCGCTGAAGCGGCAACAGGGTCTATGCTGGTTTGCATCACGGGTTTTGCAATAATACCGCCCAAGGCTTGGCAAATAGCGGCAGTGATTCCGAGAGCTACACCAATCCACACGGTGCCCTTGATGGTTTCGAGTTGGTTGTTGGCTTGTCCTCGACGACCAAAGAATATCGCGGTTAAAACGCCGCTAAACACCAAAGCCGAGCCAATCAGCTCCACCGAAGTCATGCTTTCGCTAAATAGGAAGTAACCAAGAATTGCCGAGAACACGGCGTGACAAGAGAACAGCAAACCTGCTTGGCGCGGTCCCATTCGATTCAAACAGGCAAATAGGGCGGTATCACCAATGAAGATGCCAATTAGCCCAGACAGCATCATCGGCGTGACGAGGTCAGCTTCGACCGTTGACCAGCCACCAGTAAACCAAGCCATGCTCGATAAGATGATAGCAGTGCAACCCATGCGCCAACGGCTATAGGCGAAAGAACCTAAGTGTTGAGCAGGCTTTACTGACATCAGGCTCGCGATAGCCCAAAGAAAAGCGGCAGCAAGAGCCAGCCATTCGAATCCCATTGAAGTGTACGTCCGTGTCAAAATGTAGAAGTGGGGGATTCAATATGCACTAAACCTTCCAGATAGCAAAGACGTGATTACTATCTGGAAGGGCATTAGTAGGGATTAACGTGCTAGGTGATGATAAACAGGGCGAGGTAAACCATCAGCAAGCCCACAATACCTAAGATGATGCCCATCTTCGCCATGTCTTTGCTTTCGATAAGCCCGGTCGAGTAGGCCAGTGAGTTTGGTGGTGTCGATACTGGCAGAATCATGCCAAGTGACGCAGAGAAGGCGACCACAACCAGCAAGCCTTGCAGACCACCAATCGCAACTAGGCTTTCCATGGAAGCACCAATTGCAGCGGCTATCGGCATCAGCAAGTTGGCCGTCGCAGTGTTTGACATGAAGTTCGCCATTAACCAACACACGATAGACAATGTCAGTACCACAGCTGCAGGTGAGAGCGATTCATAGTCAATTGCGTGTGCGAGTGCAGCGGCTAAGCCTGTTTTATCTAAGCCAATACCAATCGCAATACCACCTGCGACCAGCCACAACACATCCCAGTTAATCAGCTTGAGCTCTTCTTTGCCCATGATGCCAGTGAGCGTAAACACAGCCAGTGGAATGATAGACACGACATAGGTGTTCATGCCGTGCAGTTTGGTGGTCATCCACAATAAGATTGTCGCAGCGAAGGTGATGTAAACCACAATCGCTCGCCAGCTCTTTCTAAATTGTCCATCAAGCTTGAGCACCATGTTTCTTTCTTTAGAAGGGAAGAGTTTTTGTAGAAGAAACCAAGCGATGGTGAGTTGGATGATCACAAAGGGTAAGCCCATCATCATCCAGCTGAGGAAGTCGATGGTATTTTCACCCGTTAGGTATTGCAGCGCGATGGCATTGGGCGGTGTACCGATTGGGGTTGCGATACCGCCAGTATTGGCAGCAATTGGAATACACAACACGAGCGCTTTGATCCCCATGTCGCCTTTTGGTGCCGATGCCACGATAGGGCCGAGCAGCGCAAGCATCATTACCGTCGTTGCGGTATTTGACATGAACATTGAGAACACGGCGGTGATCAGCATTAAGCCGAGCATAATGAAGCGCGGTTCTGTACCAAATGGTTTAAGTAGCACTCGAGCTAGGTTGTTATCGAGTTCATACTTGGATGCGGATATCGCAAGAGCAAAACCACCCATGAAAAGGATGATGATCGGTGACGAAAATGCACCGAAGATGTCGGTATATTTGATTAACTCACCGAGATCGTGCCCCGCTGGTGGATTTCTAAATAGGTGTAAACCTTTGTCAGATATCATCACCAGTTCAAGCGCAATGATCAAAATGGAAGTGGCGAATACCGGAACAGGTTCAAGCACCCACAGCAGGGCTGCTAATAAGAATATCGCCAACAGGCGGTGTTGAATCAGCGTGAGATCATCGATTGGTATTGAATCTATCGGCATGAATAACACGCCTAAGGGAATCGCAAAACAAATCAACAGCTTGACCAGAACGCCAACATTGAGTTTAGGCATGTACAAAGACCCTATAAATAAAATATCTTCAAATAGAGTAAGTTATCTGGATTTCTGGTACTTGGAGACGGGTTGGAAAATCAAAAAGTTGTTTAAGGTTTCGACAGTTGTTTTGTTTTTGGTCAATCTTTTATCTGGGCAATTAGAGACAAGAGTGAGAAGCAGCAGGTGGCTGGGCAGGGTTTGAAAGATTGAGTTGTTAGAGCTTGAGTAGCAAATGAATCGGTAGAGTTAAGAAAAAGGCGCGTTCTTCTCTGAAATAGAAAAAGTAACGCGTCTTGAAAGCTTAAATGAGTTAACTCAAATTGTTAAGCTTGGTCAGTGTTCTCAGCAGAATCGGTAACAACATCGTCATTTGCTTGCGCTTCTTTGCCAGCAATGTGCGCGAAAGGTGTACCAAGAACCGTTTTCTCGCCATTTTGCATAGTGTCGTCAAACTTGATTGCATCTTTAGCGAACAGGTTGATAACGGTTGAACCAAGCTTAAAGCGGCCCATCTCTTCGCCTTTCTTCAAGATGATTGCTTTGTCACCTTGTGCAGGGTAATCCCATTTGTAAACCGAGTTACCACGAGGTGGGGTGATGGTACCTGCCCATACTTGCTCGATGCTACCTACGATCGTTGCGCCAACCAGCACTTGTGCCATTGGGCCAAATTCCGTATCGAAGATACAAACGACACGCTCATTACGTGCGAATAGGTTTGGAACGTTTTCTGCCGTTAACGGGTTAACTGAGAAAAGGTCACCTGGAACGTAGATCATCTGGCGCAGTGTGCCGTCGCATGGCATGTGCACGCGGTGGTAATCACTTGGAGACAGGTAAAGCGTTGCGAATTCACCGTCTTTAAATTCATCCGCTAGCGCAGCATCACCACCCAATAGCTCGCGAGCTGAGTAGTTATGGCCTTTCGCTTGAATCAGTTGACCGTCAGTAATTGGGCCAAATTGGCTCACACGTGCATCTGCAGGGTGAACAATAACAGATTCACCTTCGGCGATGGGACGCATGCCTTCTTTCAATTCACGCACGAAGAATTCATTGAATGTTTTAAAGTGTTTTGGATCGCTATGCAGAGCTTCATCCATGTTCACTTTGTATTGCTTGATGAACCAGTTGATGATCGCTGTCGTTAAGCCGCCCGCTTTAGCAGACGCAAGTTTGCCGACTAGGCGAGTTAATCCATGTTGTGGAATCCAGTACTGCAATCCAACTTTAATCTTATCCATTGTATTAATTTTCCAATGCTAATTGTTTTTCAATTAAATCTGTCGATGACGGTTTAGGGCGCGAGATGTTACTTAAATTCGCGCCAATTGTCAGTAAATGCACACATTTGTTCACAAAAACGCGATTAGAGATCGGCTTTTTTGTTGCGTGAATACTGACGGTTATCTTTGTTACTCGCCATGCTTTCAATGATGCGGTGGTAGTTGTCGAAACGTAATCGACTGATCTTTCCGTTTTCTACCGCTTCGCGCAGGATGCAGCCTGGGTCATCAATGTGTTTACAGTCACGGAACTTACAACCGCCAAGGTAAGGCTTGAACTCGATAAAGGCTTCAGTGATTTCGTCGGCCTCTAGGTGCCATAGGCCGAATTCACGCACTCCTGGTGAATCAATCAGATCACCACCAGAAGGGAAGTGGTATAAACGAGCTGCCGTGGTTGTGTGCTGACCAAGACCTGAGTTCTCAGAGACTTCGCCTTCTTCAATGTCTAGCGTAGGCATTAATGCATTCACTAGGCTTGATTTACCCACACCCGATTGACCAACAAAGATGTTGATACGGTCTTTGAGTTCAGCTTCCAGCTCTTTGATGCCGTAGCCAGACTCTTTACTCACGAACATCACTTTATAGCCGATCTTCTCGTACTCTTTAAGTGTTTCACGGTATTCAGCAATCTGCTCATCAGTCAGTAGATCGACCTTGTTCAGTACAACAAGCGGCGCGATGTTTACCGTTTCTGAAGCAATTAGGTAACGGTCGATAATATTAAGTGATAGCTCTGGTAGCACAGCCGATACGATAACCATTTGGTCGACGTTCGCAGCTACTGGCTTTAGGCCATCGTAGTAATCAGGGCGAGTCAGCATTGAAGTTCTCGGCTCAACCGCTTCCACAACGCCAGAAATACCGGCCATTGATTCTAAGCCTGCGCGCCAAGTCACTCGGTCACCAGAAACTAAAGTCTCGATACTACGGCGTAAGTTACAACGATGAACTTCGTTAGTTTCAAGATCTTCGATATCAGCATGTTGGCCAAAGCGCGTAATCACGAGTCCGCTTTTGGTTCCGCCAAGCATGTTCTCATCCCATTGGATAGAATCTTCTTTCTTGAGTCGCTTGTTCTGGTTGCTACGTACACGACGTACTTGACCTTTGGTTAACTTCTTTTTTTTAGCCACAATTTTTCACTTAACACATCTAACTTGATGATTGGGGACTCAAACAGGATGTTGCTGGTACCACGTGATTTCGATGGTCCTAAAGCTAGTTTGAGTATAGTTATTTGGGTATAGTACCTCTTTTACACATAAACAAATAGGCGACGCCTTATGTCCTTTAGCGATCAGAACCTTATTTGGGTTGATCTAGAGATGACAGGACTTGATCCTGAAACTCATAAAATCATTGAAATTGCTACTATCGTTACTGATAGTGAGCTTAACATCCTGGCTGAAGGACCTGTTTTGGCTATTCACCAACCTCAGAGTGAATTGGACAAGATGGACGAGTGGTGCACAACGACGCACACTGGCAGCGGCCTTGTGAAGCGAATTCAAGAAAGTACGGTTTCAGAGCAAGATGCCATCCAACAAACCATTGAGTTTCTTGAAAAATGGGTACCAAAAGGTAAGTCACCAATTTGTGGCAACAGCATTGGTCAAGACCGCCGTTTCCTATACAAGCACATGCCAGAGTTAGAAGAGTACTTCCACTACCGCTATGTTGACGTAAGCACTCTGAAAGAGCTGACTCGTCGTTGGAAACCTGAAGTGTTAGATGGTTTTTCTAAGTCGGGAAGTCACCTTGCGTTAGACGATATTCGAGAGTCGATCGCCGAGCTGCAGTACTACCGAAAAACGATTATTAACATCTAGTCGAATAAAATGATCACGTTTATCTAACTTTTCAGGGACATAAGAGCCGTTTTTTTTGCAAATCTGTGTGCTTTTACAGCAGTTGAGTAAAAAGTTTCGTAATTTTGCATTAAGGACTTGCATCACAAAAAAATGCTCTTATAATTCGCAGCCCTGAACGGAGAAAGACGTTTTCAGATTGCGATACTAGCTCAGTTGGTAGAGCGCAACCTTGCCAAGGTTGAGGTCATCGGTTCGAACCCGATGTATCGCTCCAATTTGTAGGTTACGGCGAAAGCGGTAATCGAAAGGTGAAAGACCTTTTATAATGCGATACTAGCTCAGT
>NZ_JBFRVD010000017.1:0-31551 GCF_041474985.1 Vibrio sp. 10N.222.49.C9
CTCGTATCTCGTATCTCGTAGAAGCATAAAAAAGCCCCAACACGAATGTCGAGGCTAAAGTATCTTTATTTATGTTCTAGCTGAGTATCCGCTGCGTGCTACTCTTCGTTGTTTTCAGCAAACTTAGATGGTGACATGCCAAAGTGGTGCTTAAACCTTTGACTGAAATAGGAAGGGTCATTGAACCCCGAATCAAACGCCACATCAGAGATCTTCTCTCCAGCGAGTAAGCGCTCACACGCATGCTCTAGACGTACTTCATTCAAGTGCTCTTTGAAGGTCTTGTTGTAAGCCGATTTAAAGCGTCTCTGTAAGCTTCTCTCAGACATAAACAAATACTTAGCGGCAGTTGCAGTACTGAACTCGGCATCAGCGTAGTTTTCACTCACAAGCTGCGACACTCTGTTCTTCCACTCTTGTTCCGCTGTCAGTTTTTGTTGCTCTGGTGTTGAGGCGGCAAGCTTAATGGTTTCAATCTGTTCAATTGTGCTGGCTTCAAGATTGTCGAGTACTTGATACTCAATTGGCCACGAAAGCTGAACCTTATTTTGAGACTCCGAAACAAAGGCATTAAGCTCACCACCGCTCTGATTCATCAATAGCGGCAGCTTTTCGATGTTAAGGTCGGTCGACTTTCCGGTATTGTCACCCATGCTTGATGCCAGTTTAGGGAAAGGCATCCCATGATCTCGAATGGTCACAACAAGATGCTCCTTAACCTCTTCAACCAGAACCACCATACTCTGCGACTTAAAGTTTCTCTTGATGATGCTCGCAACCAAGCTATTGAAGATAATATCGAGATTAAAATACAGCAACGAGACATATCGTTGTTTTGTTTCGACTTTAATATCCAGTTCAATACCGGCTTTGGTTAAGTCATCCTGCCAAGCTTTGAGTACCACCTCTAAGATTAAAATTATATCGTAACAAACTTGCCCTTCTCCTTGAGGCGTATTACTCAATTGAGCTAAGCCATTTTTCAAGGTTAGAATCGGCGACTTCCCGAGCTCGTCATTCCAATTCGGGAGCATCGCAGCAATATGATTCACTTCAGAAGAGAGTTCATTGGCAGTGTGAGACACAAGCGCATTCTTCACGGATAGCTGCTTTTTAAGCTGTTGATTAGTGGCGAGTAATATCCGGCTTTGGTGCCTCAATTGGTCTGTCTTCAGTGCAACTTGCGCTTTTAAGTGCCGGTTGGCAAAAGTGACATAACGCGAACGCCAAAAGACTAAGATAGTCACAACGCCAATCAGTAATATCAGAGAGCTTGCTGCAGCCCAATTGGTCAGATACCAAGGCTCCGCAATCGAGAAGCTTTGATTGGTTGACACAAAGCGATAATGGGAGCCTTTAACCGGCTTCACTTCAAGTGTGTAATCCCCTGGAAGAAGATGATCGAGCGTTAACAAGCCCCCTTCAAACTCACTCCAAGGTTCATCGTCGCTCAGTCGGTATTCCATCGCAGGTGCGAACGTTGCTGGTAAGATACCTAGCTTAAACCCCATCGATGAACCATAAGGAATCTCATCCAGCTCTGCCGTTTTCCCGCCAAGTGATACCGTTTGTTGGTCGACACTTATCTTACTCAACAAGGCACGGCTATGAGGTGTAGTTGATACCAGTAACTCGTTAGATAACGCGCTGACTACACCATACTTTGAGCCGAAAACAAGCCTCGAAGGTTGGCTATCTTGACTGTAAAAAAGAGCACACGCTCCTGCCGCCAGTTCATTGGTGATCAAACCAAATGGCGAACCTATGTGTTTATGCAGTTGCCCATCCAATCCGTAATAACTGATGCCTTTCGAAGAGCCTAACCAAACACCATTGTCATCGCTTATCAGGCAGTTGGGGCTAATATTGTCTTCAACAAGAGTGATTTCTTGAATAATAGAGCTGTCATCCGGGATTCGATACACGCCATAACTGCTCGCAAACCACTGCGCTCCATCCTTCGCTTTTTCAATATCGACGACTTTGCCAAACCGTTCGCTGGAACGACTAAAGCTAATTCGTTTATCAATGAACGAGTAGAAGCCATGATCCGTTCCTATATAGATGCGACCTAGCAAGCCTACATTGAGAGCGGTGATCTTCGCAGGCAAGAACTTGTCGACTAACCAGTCAGTGCCATAACTCGTCAGTTTCATGGTTTCGATAGATAACGAATAGAGGTTTTGCCCAGAGGTCATCCAAAGAACGTTATCGGCTTGAAGCGCAAGGTTTTCAACACGCACTCCCTCAATTGACCTTGGTAAATCAAGGGCTTCGGGTTGTAGTGTTTCCGTATTTAGACTGATGATACCTTGTTCGGTCGCCAACCAAATGGAAGAGCCAAAGATCTCAAAATCATTAACAGGGTTAGAGTAAACACGAATTGGGTTCTCTTCACTTTCAGAATCAACCAAGTAGAGCCCCATTGAAGACGCGACCCAAGATAACTGGTCACTGACAGGCAGTACTTTATTGATCACCACACTACTCGAATGCATGCCCATTCCAGTTAGGGGTGTTCTCGAGAAGGTTTTGCTGAACAGTGAGAAGTATCGGATACCGTTGTTTGTCGCAACCCACATACCACCAGCATGATCGTTTATCAACGAATATATTTTCTCACCCGGTAACGAGAAGTCTTGACTAGCGGCTTGTTCGAATCGAGTAATTTGTCCCGTAATAAAGTTGTAGCTAATAAGGCCGTGCTCTGTACCAATCCAATACTGGTCCGAAGTTTCGGCCAACGAGAGAACATGCGACCCTTTAACGATGGTCTCTTTGTCTGGGTTCGCGAGATCAACAATCACAGCACCATTTAAAGTACCGATCACTAACTCACGTCGAGCATTCGAAAAATAAACCGTCTCAATATGGTTTTTGTCTGATGCGGTGACATGGGTAAACTCTTGATTCTCTGAAAGGTAAACGCCAGAACTGGTCGCTAGCACCCACTTTGATAGTACCCACTCAGCGTCGTTAATCGCAATGTCACTGCTGTTATTGTATCGGTACAGTTTAAGTAGAGAGTAGGTGTTGAATTCTAAAGATTGAGTGTTGTAGGTATAGAAATTACTGCCGTCAGTAACCCAAATATAATCGCCTGATGCACCGATATTCGCTATTTCAGCGCCGGGACTTAGGCTAAACGCCAATTCGTTGCCAATTCCAGGGTTATGTCGATAGACCTCATTGTCGAAAAATGTCCAAAACTCATCGTTCAGAAAGGCGACTCTTTCCGAAGAAAATTGCAGTAAGCTTCCCTTGCGAGGGAATAGAGTTCGACCATCGTAAAAGAGTACTTTTCCATGCACATCATGAACCCAGAGCCCACCTCCGGCACCTAAATACAAGTTTTTAGCCGCAAGGAAATTCCCTTGCGCTTGAGCGGGCAAAGGATAGAAAACGGAGGGCGAGGTATTTACCGCTAGAACGCTAAATGAAATGCTCATTAACATGAACATTTTGAAGATAATTCGATACAACTCTTAATCCTGAACAGCAACAACACATGAAATTTTGGGTACCACAACGTCTTATCGTTGCTAAACCAAAAACTGAGTTTTTTTGTGCTTATTATTATCTTTCCATTTTAGCGGAAATTAGAAAAGGAGAAAGGAGGTTTGTTATTTGTTAGGAGGTTTTATCTTAGCGGTCACGAAAATGCCGCAAAAAGCGGCATGATTCATAAATTAACGAGAGCAAAGTAGAGTAAAGAATACTCGTTTATGACTTACTTCTCGTCTAAGCAACTTGTATAGCTATCTGTAAGTTGCTGAAGAAAATCGAAATAGCTTCCACTCTTCACTTCAACTGTTGAACCGATAGGGTCAAGCTGACCTTGTTTTGCGTTACTTCCGCGCGTCACTGATTCAATCACAGCAGGAGTGAATTGAGGCTCAGAAAACACACATTGAACGTTTTCACGTACTATCGTTTTCTTAATAGCGATCAGGCTTTTTGCACCCGGCTTACGCTCTGGGCTCACCGTAAAGTGACCTAAGTTATTTAGCTCAAACTCTTGCTCAAAGTAACCATACGCGTCATGAAAAACGTAGTAACCTTTGTCTTTCACGGGTGCAAGTTGCTCTCGAATAGACTGTTGCTTCTCTTTCAATGCAATCAGGAATGAATCGAGATTCTCTTGGTACGCCATTGCGTTGTCTGGATCAGATTCAATCAACTTAGCTGAGATGTATTTTGCAGCTACTTCAACTTGCTCGATACCTAACCAAAAATGCGGGTCATGGCTACCGTGGTGGTGCCCTTCATGTGCATCGTGGTCATGCTCTTCGTGTCCGAACTCTCGCAAGTTGATTCCGGGAATATCACTGATCTTGATAACATTTTCTTTTGAAACAATCACCTTAGTCAGAAAGGCTTCTAGGTCAGGGCCGAACCAGATGACCATATCGGCACTATGAACTTTTTTGACATCCGATGGCTTAAGCGCATAATCATGCGGCGAAGCATTGCTGTTCATCAACACATCCGGCTCACTAACGCCTTGCGTTAATTCTGTCACAATCATTTGAATTGGTTTAAAGCTTGTTAGAATAGTATTGGCACTTGCGACACTTGGCGCTAGAAGCAAAGTAGCAAGTATAAAAGATGAACGTGACATAATCCCTCGATAATAGAAAAGTAGCTTAGGCTTGAGGTAAATGTTACATTATAACATTAGCGAATTGCAAATGAGTTCTATTCATGGATAACTTAATCCAACTAGATTCTGTGAGCGTCGAATTTGACGGTCGAAAAGTTCTAGACAACATATCTCTAAATTTAGAGCGCGGCAGAATCACCACCCTGATTGGGCCAAACGGTGCAGGAAAGTCGACATTAGTAAAAGTGGTACTGGGTCTACAGACCAAATTTTCAGGCACAATAACAAAAGCTAAAAAACTGAAAATTGGCTATGTACCACAAAAATTAAAGCTCAATGACTCACTACCGCTCAACGTAGAGCGTTTTCTAAAGCTCACTGGCAAGTTCAGTCAGCAAGAAATCCTTGAAGCATTGAAGCTCGTTGGTGCTGAACATCTGCAGAAGAGTAACATGCACCAGCTATCTGGCGGAGAAAACCAACGTGTGCTCATTGCTCGTTCATTGCTAAGAAGACCAGATCTACTGGTTCTCGATGAACCGGCTCAAGGCGTTGATGTTCAAGGGCAAATAGACCTGTATGACTTAATTGACACCATTCGCCACCGCTTTGGTTGTGCCGTATTTATGGTTTCACACGATCTGCATTTAGTGATGGCAAAAACAGACGATGTTATCTGTTTACACCACCACATCTGCTGTTCAGGCGCACCTGCAGACATCAAACACCATCCTTCGTATATTGCGCTCTTTGGCACCGCGACCCAAGAGACGCTAGCGTTTTATCATCACCAACACGAACATCACCATCATGATCTCGCAGGTCAACCAGTAACGGGCGGCGCACATGAATGTTCAAACCATAAACACGGACACCACTAATGCTTGAGTTTCTTCTTCCCTCTATTTTGGCGGGTTTGGGTATTGCACTAATTGCAGGCCCACTAGGTTCATTCGTGGTGTGGCGTAAGATGGCTTACTTTGGTGACACGCTTGCTCACGCTTCTTTGATGGGATTAGCACTTGGCTTCCTGTTCAACATAAACTTGTACTTCGCGCTGCTAATCTGTTGTTTGATGCTGGCTGTATTGCTAGTGACATTGCAAAAACAAAAGCTGGTCGCAACCGATACTCTACTCGGTATTTTGGCGCACAGTGCGCTATCACTTGGTTTGGTTGCTGTCAGTTTCTTAGATAACGTTCGTGTTGACCTAATGAGCTACCTATTTGGTGACTTGCTGGCAGTATCTCCAACGGATTTAGTGTTCATCTATGCGGGTGCAGCTGTGATTGGATTGGTGCTTGCTATCTTTTGGCGACCACTACTATCAACGACGGTTAACGAAGATCTCGCGGCGGTTGATGGTATCAATATTGATTTAATGCGTCTGATTCTGATGCTATTGGTTGGTATCGTGATTGCTGTAGGTATGAAGTTTGTTGGTGCGTTAATCATGACATCGCTACTGATTATTCCTGCAGCAACGGCAAGGAGGTTCTCGAGCACACCTGAGCAGATGGCCTTCCTTGCATCAATTATTGGCTCTATCGCTGTATTCGGTGGATTAAGCTTGTCTTGGTTCTATGATACGCCCGCTGGCCCGTCTGTGGTTATCAGTGCTGCAGCAATGTTTATGCTATCTCAAATGGTTAGAAGCCGAGCTTAGCACTTAGCAGGACGATTTCTAATCTCGTATCCCGAGAACATAAAAAAGGCTTGGTCAGTGACCAAGCCTTTTTTATATCGTTCAGTTAACTTCTATCTCAATCGATAAAAGCCAGCTGATTACCAACCCGTGATTTCACGTAGGCCTTTACCGATGTCAGCAAGAGACTTAACAGTCTTAACGCCTGCTGCTTCTAGTGCTGCGAATTTATCTTCAGCAGTACCTTTACCGCCAGAGATGATTGCGCCTGCGTGGCCCATACGTTTGCCCGGAGGAGCAGTAACACCAGCGATGTAAGATACAACTGGCTTAGTTACGTTTGCTTTGATGAAATCAGCCGCTTCTTCTTCCGCAGTACCACCGATTTCACCAATCATTACGATTGCTTCAGTTTCTGGGTCTTCTTGGAAAAGTTTCAAGATATCAATGAAGTTTGAACCTGGGATAGGGTCACCACCGATACCAACACATGTAGACTGACCAAAGCCTTCATCTGTTGTTTGCTTAACTGCTTCGTATGTCAGAGTACCTGAACGAGATACGATACCTACTTTACCCTTCTTGTGGATGTGACCAGGCATGATACCAATCTTACACTCGTCTGGAGTGATAAGACCTGGACAGTTAGGACCGATCATGCGAACGCCAGTTTCTTCTAGCTTCACTTTAACGTCGATCATATCTGTTGTAGGGATACCTTCAGTGATCGTTACGATCAGTTCGATACCTGCATCAATCGCTTCTAGGATTGCATCTTTACAGAAAGGAGCTGGTACGTAGATAACTGTTGCTGTTGCGCCAGTTACTTCTACCGCTTCACGTACTGTGTTGAATACTGGAAGGCCTAGGTGAGTTTGACCACCTTTACCAGGTGAAACACCACCAACCATTTGCGTACCGTATGCGATAGCTTGGTCTGAGTGGAATGTACCTTGACCGCCAGTGAAACCCTGACAGATTACTTTAGTGTCTTTGTTAATTAATACAGACATTATTTAGCCTCCGCAGCAGCAACAACTTTCTGAGCAGCATCTGTTAGAGATTCAGCTGCAATGATATCAACATCAGAATTAGCAAGTACTTCGCGACCTAGGTCTGCGTTTGTACCTTCTAGACGAACAACTACAGGAACTGTTACGCCGACTTCTTTAACTGCACCGATAATACCTTCAGCGATCATGTCACAACGAACGATGCCACCGAAAATGTTTACGAGTACTGCTTTAACATTGTCATCAGAAAGGATGATCTTGAATGCTTCAGCTACACGTTCTTTTGTCGCGCCGCCGCCTACATCAAGGAAGTTTGCTGGCTTGCCGCCGTGTAGGTTTACGATATCCATCGTACCCATCGCAAGGCCTGCACCGTTAACCATACAGCCAACGTTACCATCTAGTGCTACGTAGTTCAGTTCCCACTGTGCTGCGTGTGCTTCGCGCTCATCTTCTTGAGATGGATCGTGCATTTCACGTAGTTTAGGCTGACGGTACATCGCGTTTGAGTCGATGTTGATCTTGCCGTCTAGACAAAGCAGGTTGCCTTCGCCAGTAATTACAAGCGGGTTGATTTCTAGTAGAGCTAGGTCGTACTGAGAGAACATTTTGCCAAGACCCATGAAGATCTTAACGAACTGTTTGATTTGATCGCCAACTAGACCAAGTTTGAACGCCAGTTCACGGCCTTGGTAAGCTTGAGGGCCTACTAGAGGATCGATCGCTGATTGGTGAATCAACTCTGGAGTTTCTTCAGCGATTTTCTCAATGTCCACACCGCCTTCAGTTGACGCCATGAATACAATTTTACGCGTTGCGCGGTCAACAACAGCACCTAGGTAAAGTTCGTTAGCAATGTTTGATGCTTCTTCAACTAGGATCTTAGTTACAGGCTGACCATTAGCGTCTGTTTGGTAAGTCACTAGGTTTTTACCTAGCCACTTTTGTGCAAACTCTTTAACGCCTTCTTTGGTGTCATGTAGCTCTACGCCGCCCGCTTTACCGCGGCCACCAGCGTGTACTTGACACTTAACGACTTTCTTGGCTGTACTGATACGACCTGCAGCTTCGAAAGCTTCTTGTGCAGTATCACATGCGAAACCTTCTGGTACAGGCAAACCGAATTCTGCAAACAGCTGTTTGGCTTGGTATTCATGCAAATTCATTTTGATATTCCGTTTATTTTCCCTTAAGGGATTATTATTTCCATAACGACACAGTTTCCTGTGTTACGTCTGTAGGGTCTTCTCAAAACAACTGCTGTCCATTTTCTAATGGCTTTACAGTTCAATTGAAGGCCAGACGTTGAGCAGCCTAGCCTTTGAAACTTTTTACGTCTAGCTAACGGGGTTAACTAGACGTTTTAGCGATACTAAACGTCTAATAGCAGACGTGCAGGATCTTCTAGAAGCTCTTTGATGGTCACTAGGAAGCCAACTGATTCACGGCCATCGATTAGACGGTGGTCGTAAGAAAGCGCTAGGTACATCATTGGTAGAATCTCTACCTTGCCATCAACAGCCATTGGACGGTCTTGGATTTTGTGCATACCCAAAATTGCCGCTTGAGGCGGGTTGATGATTGGCGTAGACATTAGAGAACCAAATACACCACCGTTTGTGATAGTGAAGTTGCCGCCCATCAGTTCATCAACCGTTAGCTTGCCGTCACGACCTTTGATTGCTAGCTCTTTGATGCCTTTTTCGATATCAGCGAAACCTAGTGTGTCACAGTCTTTGAGTACTGGAGTCACTAGACCACGTGGCGTAGATACCGCCATGCTGATGTCGAAGTAGTTGTGGTAAACGATATCTGTACCATCAATAGAAGCGTTCACTTCTGGGAAACGCTTCAGTGCTTCTGTTACTGCTTTCACGTAGAAAGACATGAAGCCAAGACGCGTATCGTGACGTTTCTCGAATTGGTCTTTGTACTGCTTACGAAGGTCCATGATTGGCTTCATGTTCACTTCGTTGAAAGTAGTCAGCATTGCTGTGCTGTTTTTCGCTTCTAGAAGACGGTTTGCAACTGTCTTACGCAGGCGAGTCATAGGCACGCGTTTTTGGCTGCGAGCCGCTGCTGGCGCTTCAACTGCTGGTGCAGATGCTGCTGCCGGAGCCGCTTTCGCTGCTGCTAGGTGTGCGTCGATGTCTTCACGAGTAATACGACCACCAACACCAGTGCCTTTAACGTCAGCTGGTTGTAGGTTGTGCTCAGCAAGCAGGCGACGAACAGCTGGGCTTAGTGCGTCGTTGTTCTCTTCTGTTAGCGCAGCTTTATGGCGCTTATCAGGAGATGCTTCTGTATCTTCAGTGGTGTCTTTCGTTGGTTCACCAGCGACAGCACCCGGCTTGATTTTAGCCAAAAGCTGCTTAGAAAGTACCGTAGCACCCTCTTCTTCGATGATAGCTTCCAGAACACCCGCTTCAGGAGCCGGTACTTCTAGAACTACTTTATCTGTTTCGATATCTACAATGACTTCATCACGTGCAACCGCTTCGCCCGGTTTTTTGTGCCAAGTAGCAACTGTTGCATCAGCCACAGATTCAGGTAAATCTGGAACCAGAATTTCAATTGTCATGTGCGTATTTTCCTTTTACTTCTAGTTCTTAAGTAGGGTCAAAGCGTCGTCAACTAACGCTTTTTGTTGTTTCAAGTGTACTGACATATAGCCAACAGCTGGTGATGCTGATGCAGGACGACCTGCGTATTGAATATCAGCACCTACTGGGATAGCAGCTCGGAAATTATGTTGGCTACTGTACCAAGCACCTTGGTTTTGTGGCTCTTCTTGACACCAAACGTAATCGACTACATTTGTGTACTGTGCGATGGCAGCTCTCACGTCCTCATAAGGGAACGGGTAAAGTTGCTCAATACGTACAATAGCGACATCGTCTTGCTCGTTCTTACGTCTTTGGTCAAGCAGGTCAAAGTAAACCTTACCTGAACAGAACACGACGCGTTTTACGTTCTCAGGAGCCAGATCATCAATTTCTGCGATAGCTGGTTGGAACGTGCCTTCTGCCAAATCTTCAAGAGAAGAAGTACACAGAGGGTGACGAAGCAATGACTTAGGTGACATTACAATCAGTGGACGACGCATTGGTCGAACAACCTGACGGCGAATCATGTGGTAAACCTGAGCTGGTGTTGAAGGAACAACAACCTGCATGTTTTGTTCAGCACATAACTGAAGGTAACGCTCAAGACGTGCAGAAGAGTGCTCTGGGCCTTGGCCTTCATAACCGTGAGGAAGCAGCATAGTTAGACCACATAGACGTGCCCACTTTTGCTCACCTGATGAAATGAATTGGTCGATAACAACTTGTGCACCGTTTGCGAAGTCACCAAATTGAGCTTCCCAAAGGGTTAGACCGCTTGGCTCTGCTGTCGCGTAACCATACTCAAATGCGAGTACCGCTTCTTCAGATAACACAGAGTCAAACACTTGGAATGGCCCTTGTTTATCATGAATGTTCGCAAGAGGAACATACGTGCTTGCATCTGATTGATTGTGCAGTACTGAGTGACGGTGGAAGAACGTACCACGACCTGAATCTTGGCCTGAGATACGAATACGCTTACCGTCGTCAACAAGTGTTGCGTATGCCAGAGTTTCAGCCATACCCCAATCGACTTGTTTCTCACCATTCACCATGGCAGTACGATCGTTGTACAGTTTATTTACTCGGCTTTGCAGCTTGTGGCTGTCCGGGTATTGACAAAGTTTGGTACCAAGCTCTTTCAGGCGCTCGATATCAATCTTGTTATCCCACTCGATGTTCCAGTCGTGACCTAGGTAAGGAGACCAGTCTACTGAGTGAAGTGCCATTGGACGCCACTCTTTAACCACAACTTCACCGTGATCAAGTGCATCACGATATTCGTTAACTAGCTGAGTTGCTGTATCAATACCAAACTCACCGCGCTCCATTAGCACGTCAGCGTAAAGCTTACGTGGTGTTGGGTGCTTCTTGATTTTTTGGTACATCAAAGGCTGTGTTGCATTCGGCTCATCGGCTTCATTGTGACCGTGGCGACGGTAACAAACCAAATCAATAACAACATCACGCTTAAACGTATTACGGTAATCCAATGCAAGACGCGCAACAAACGCAACCGCTTCTGGATCATCAGAGTTAACGTGGAAAATCGGAGCCTGAACCATCTTCGCGATATCGGTACAGTACATCGTAGAGCGTGTATCGCGAGGGTTAGACGTTGTAAAACCAACTTGGTTGTTTACAACGATACGAACCGTACCACCTACACAGAAACCACGAGCTTGAGACATGTTAAACGTCTCTTGTACTACACCCTGACCAGCGATAGCTGAGTCACCGTGGATAGTAATTGGAAGTACACGGCTACCATCATTATCACCAAGGCGATCTTGACGTGCACGTACTGAACCGATAACTACCGGGTTTACGATTTCTAAGTGAGATGGGTTAAATGCTAGTGCTAAGTGAACGTTGCCGCCTGGCGTTGCGAAGTCCGCAGAGAAGCCTTGGTGGTATTTCACATCACCAGTACCCCACGTGTCATCGTGCTTGCCCGCAAACTCGTCAAACAGGTCTTGTGGCTTTTTACCAAGCACGTTGACCAACATGTTTAGACGACCACGGTGAGCCATACCAACAACAACTTCACGCATGCCTTGTCCGCCAGCATGACGAATAATTTCTTTCGTCATTGGGATAAGAGCATCACCACCTTCCAACGAGAAGCGTTTTGCGCCTGGGAATTTCGCACCAAGATAGCGCTCAAGACCTTCAGCAGCAGTTAGCTCTTCTAGGAAAGCTTGCTTTTCTTCTTTGTTGAAAGAGGGTTGACCAGATACAGACTCTAAACGTTGTTGGATCCAACGCTTTTGCTCTGTATTTGTCATGTGCATGTATTCAGCACCAATAGAGCCACAATACGTTTGCTTTAGAGATTTGTAGAGATCTTTAAGCACCATCGTCTCTTGGCCAATGGCGTAAGAGCCGACGTTGAACGTCTCATTGAGGTCATCTTCGGTAAGAGTGTGGAAAGAAGGGTCCAGTTCATCAACTGTCGCTCTTTTCCATAAACCTAGGGGGTCTAGATTTGCTGCTTGATGCCCTCTGAATCGATAGGCATTAATAAGTTGCAGAACCTTTACTTGTTTCGCATCGACATCTGGATCACTAACTTGGACACTGTAATGCTTTGTTTCTTGAGCGAGTCGACGGAAGTATTCACGAACACGAGAGTGTGGTTGTTCCACTGTCTCTGAAGCTTGCACAGGCAGTTCTTCAAAAACACTTCTCCATTCGTCACTTACCGAATCTGGGTCACTTAGATACAGTTCATAGAGTTCTTCTACGTACGTTGCATTGGCGCCAGCCAAGTGTGAAGACTCGAGCCATGCCTTCATCACGCCGTTGTGCATATTTTCCCTTAACCAGTAGTTTTCACGTTTGCTGCGGTCTATGCCGAGCTATTAAAAGGCCGCCCCAAAACTTCTAGGGCGGCAATTTTTATATAACTTAAACCGAACGATTCACTAGCATGGTCTTGATGTGACCAATCGCTTTCGTCGGATTTAATCCCTTAGGACAAACACTTACACAATTCATGATGCCATGGCAACGAAAAACGCTAAATGCATCATCAAGATCGGACAAACGTTCGTCTGTCGCTGTATCTCGGCTATCAATTAGCCAACGGTACGCTGCAAGCAGGCCTGCTGGTCCGATGAATTTGTCAGGGTTCCACCAGAATGATGGGCATGACGTTGTACAACATGCACACATGATACATTCGTACAATCCATCTAAATGAGCACGCTCATCAGGGCTTTGTAAGTTTTCACGAGCCGGTGGCACATTGCCATCAGACACTAAGAATGGCTTCACTTTTTCGTAGTTATCGTAGAACTGTGTCATGTCTACAATCAGGTCACGAACAACGGGTAAGCCAGGCAGTGGGCGAATCACAATCTTGTCTTGGCCCGAAAGCGCAGACAATGGCGTGATACACGCTAGGCCATTTTTACCGTTCATGTTCAAACCATCCGAGCCACATACACCTTCACGGCATGAGCGACGGAATGAGATTGTTGGATCTTGCTCTTTCAACAGAATAAGCGCATCCAAAAGCATCATGTCTGAACCTTCATCCACTTCTAGAGTGTATTCCTTCATATAAGGTTTCTGGTCGACATCTGGATTGTAACGATATAAAGAGAAATTCAGTTTCATGGTCATATCTCCTTAGTACGTACGTGCTTTTGGTGGGAACGCTTCACGATGGATAGGTTCCATGTTTACACCACGCTTAGTCATGCTCTCTGACTCTGGGTTGTAAAGTGAGTGGCATAGCCATTGCTCATCATCACGGTCAGGGAAATCGAATCGAGCGTGTGCGCCACGGCTCTCTGTACGGAAATTTGCAGCAACAGCCGTTGCGAATGCCGTTTCCATCAAGTTTTCAAGCTCTAGACACTCGATACGTTGAGTGTTGAACTCTGTAGACTTATCAGATAGGTGTGCATTTTTCAGACGCTCGCGAATCGCTTTTAGCTCTTCTAGGCCTTCAGCCATTGCTTTGCCTTCACGGAATACTGAGAAGTTGTTCTGCATACATTGCTGAAGATCTTTACGGATTTGCGCTGGATCTTCGCCGTCTGTGCTGTTTTCCCAACGGTTGTAACGCTCTAGTGAACGCTCAATGTCAGCTTCAGTTGCAGGTTTCGCTTCGTCTTGCTTCTTCAGTGTCTCACCTAGGTGTAGACCTGTCGCACGACCAAATACCACTAAATCAAGCAGTGAGTTACCACCTAGACGGTTGGCACCATGTACTGATACTGATGCGATTTCACCACAAGCAAAGAGACCTTGGATTTCAACATCGTTGCCGTCTTCGGTTTGCTTAATAGCTTGACCAGAAACTTGTGTTGGAACACCACCCATCATGTAGTGACATGTAGGGATTACTGGGATTGGCTCTTTCACTGGATCAACGTGAGCAAAGGTACGAGAAAGTTCACATACACCAGGAAGACGAGATTCAAGTGTCTCTTTACCTAGATGATCAAGCTTAAGCTTGATGTGTGGACCCCAAGGGCCATCGCAACCGCGACCTTCACGAATTTCAACCATCATTGAACGAGCAACAACATCACGACCCGCTAAGTCTTTAGCGTTTGGTGCGTAACGTTCCATGAAGCGTTCGCCGTCTTTATTGAGAAGGTAACCACCTTCACCACGACAACCTTCCGTTACCAATACACCTGCACCAGCGATACCCGTCGGGTGGAACTGCCACATTTCGATGTCTTGCATAGGAACGCCAGCACGAATCGCCATACCAACACCGTCACCAGTGTTAATGTGTGCATTGGTTGTTGATGCGTAGATACGACCAGCACCACCAGTCGCAAGGATTGTTGCCTTCGCTTTGAAGTAGCAAACCTCGCCCGTTTCCATACAAAGCGCGGTAGTACCTAAAATTGCACCATCTTCGTTTTTAACAAGATCCAGTGCATACCACTCAGAGAAAACCGTCGTTTTGTGTTTAATGTTTTGTTGGTAAAGCGTATGAAGCAGTGCGTGACCAGTACGGTCGGCTGCAGCTGCGGTACGAGCCGCTTGCTCACCACCAAAGTTTTTAGATTGACCACCGAAAGGACGCTGGTAAATAGTACCGTTCTCAAAACGAGAGAAAGGCAGGCCCATTTTTTCGAGTTCGATTACCGACTCAGGACCGTTTTTACACATGTATTCGATAGCGTCTTGGTCACCGATGTAATCAGAACCTTTTACTGTGTCATACATATGTTGTTCCCAATGGTCTTCATGCGCGTTACCAAGAGCAACAGTGATGCCGCCTTGCGCTGAAACCGTATGAGAACGAGTAGGGAAAACTTTAGAAAGCAATGCACAAGAAAGGCCTTGCTCAGAAATTTGCAGTGCGGCACGCATACCTGCACCACCAGCGCCGATCACTACGGCATCAAACTCACGAACAGGAATAGTCACTTACGCACCCCACAAAATAAACAGACCAGAGAAGAAATATCCAAGAAGAACTGCAACAACACCGACTTGAAGACCAACACGCAGTTTTGCGCATTTGATGTAGTCAGTTAGTACTTGCCATAGGCCGATCCACGCGTGAACCAAAACAGAAGTAAGCGCTAACATGGTGAAGACTTTAGTGAAGGTTCCACCAAAGAATTGCGTCCAAGATGCGTAAGAGATATCACCAGAGAAAGCACAGAAGCTAACTAGGTAGATAGTGTAAAGCGTCATAATGATGGCAGTTGCACGAATCAATAGATAATCGTGGACACCATTACGACCAAAAGTAGAAACGTTGTTTACCATACTAAGATCCCCGCTAGTAGAGACAATACCGCTGTTGCTGCGAATGCAACCTTAGCGCTCTTAGCGCCAGATTCCAGCTCTTCAAAGTGACCAAGGTCCATAAGAAGGTGACGAATACCACCAGCAATGTGGTAAGCCAAAGCGGTTAAAATGCCCCACAGAATAAACTTCACGAAGAAACCATCGACAATGTCGCTAGCTTCGGCAAAGCCTACTGGGGATGAGAGGGAAATGGATAGTAACCAAAGCAGAATTCCAATCGCGACAAAAGTTATCACCCCAGACACACGGTGTAGGATGGAAGCTATTGCTGTGATTGGAAAGTGGATGGTCTGTAAATCTAAATTAACAGGTCTTGTCTTTCTTTCTTTCACGGGCTTGCTCACTCAGCTCCATTGAGCATTATGGTCATTAAATAACCTTATGATATTGTTATGGACAAAATTTGATTGTAAACCTTCAAAATTTAACATTAACTTAACAAATAACTGAAGTTGAGCCTTAGATAATTGTAAAATAATTGTTAACTGCTCGATTAAGAAAGACACCTCACATTTCTTCTTAGCCTTGCATTTATAAGGTTTTAACCAAACTTTTCAGCGTCACTATACGACTGGCAACATTCTAATACAATTGATGTAACAAATAATGCTACACAGACCAGATTTTTAACGAATTTAATGTAAAAAACACTAACAAGTGCACACAAAGCTTCAGAAAAATTGACTTTCCCACGTAAGACCAGTAAAAAAATGGCACATAAACATCCTGGACGGATTAAATAATAAACAAAGGAGATTGTTATGGCGGATAAGAAAGCTACCCTTCACATTGAAGGTCAAGCGCCAATCGAGCTGCCGATTACAGAAGGTGTACTTGGTACTCCAGTGATCGATGTTCGTACACTAGGTTCTAATGGTTTTTTCACTTTTGACCCTGGTTTTCTTGCCACTGCATCCTGTGAGTCTCAAATCACTTTTATTGACGGTGGAAAAGGCATTCTTTTACATCGTGGTTATCCAATCGACCAACTTGCCAATAACGCTGATTACTTAGAAGTATGTTACATACTTCTTTACGGTGAAGCCCCATCTCGAGCTGAGTACGAAAAGTTCAAGACTACCGTGACACGTCACACTATGGTGCACGAGCAAATCGCTAGTTTCTTCCACGGCTTCCGTCGTGACGCTCACCCTATGGCTGTAATGTGTGGTGTTGTAGGCGCTCTAGCGGCGTTCTACCACGACTCACTTGATGTCAACAACGATACACACCGTGAAATTGCGGCATACCGCCTGATTTCAAAAATGCCAACACTGGCTGCAATGTGTTACAAATATTCAATCGGTCAGCCGTTTATCTACCCACGTAACGACCTAGGCTACGCAGAAAACTTCTTACACATGATGTTTGCAAACCCATGTGAAGAGTATGAAGTGAACCCTATCGTTGCTCGTGCAATGGATAAGATTTTCACTCTACATGCTGACCACGAACAGAACGCTTCTACGTCTACAGTGCGTCTTGCTGGTTCATCTGGTGCTAACCCGTTTGCGTGTATCGCAGCAGGTATCGCATCACTTTGGGGCCCAGCTCACGGCGGTGCAAACGAAGCTTGTCTGCGCATGCTTGAAGAGATCGGTAGCGTAGATAACATTGAAGAATACGTTGCGAAAGCAAAAGACAAAGATGACCCATTCCGTTTGATGGGCTTCGGTCACCGTGTTTACAAGAACTACGACCCACGTGCAACAGTAATGCGCGAAGCGTGTCACGAAGTGCTTAAAGAGCTAAACATCCAAGATCCACTACTAGACGTAGCGATGGAACTTGAGCGTATCGCTCTTTCTGATGAGTACTTTGTTTCTAAGAAGCTATACCCGAACGTAGATTTCTACTCAGGTATCATTCTGAAAGCAATCGGTATTCCAGTATCTATGTTTACAGTAATCTTCGCGATGTCTCGTACCATCGGTTGGATTGCTCACTGGAACGAAATGCACAGCGATCCGACGAACCGTATCGGTCGTCCTCGTCAGCTATATACTGGTGAAGAACAACGTGACTTTAAAGCACTTCACGAACGTGAATAGTTGCTATAAATCATAATGTTAAAAGGGGTTGATGTGAGAACATCAACCCCTTTTCTTTTGTACGCTCTCAACCCCGTCATCCTCAAGAATGCGAAGTGAACGAATAAAATAATATCGTCATCCCCAAGAACGAGGGACGAATGAGTTGGGGATCTCCTTAAGCGAGCAGATAAACTATACAGGTTACCTGCTCAATTCTAGAGAACGACGCATACACTCGACTCGTACCCCTTATCTCGCATCTGCTCTTAAACTGGGTTATCGATATCAATAAACTCAACATCCAAGCCATGTTCTTCCGCTAACCATTCACCTAACGCTTTTACACCGTATCGCTCAGTCGCGTGGTGGCCAGCAGCAAAATAATGAATGTCTTGCTCGCGTGCTGAGTAAGTAGTGCGCTCAGAAATTTCACCAGAAATAAAAGCATCAATGCCTTGAGAAGCCGCTAGCTCAATGTAGTCTTGACCACCACCAGTACACCAACCGACGGTCGTTATCATTTTGTCTTGGTTTTCTGGAGCGATATGCAGTGGTTTACGATTTAGAGCTTGATCGATTTTTTCTGCGAATTCAGTACCTGTCATTGGTGTTTTTAATCTACCAAACATAGCAACCGATTGTGGGTGCCCTTCCAAGCCACCTTCTACTTCAATATCAAGCAGTTCAGCGAGTTTGGCGTTGTTACCAAGTTCAGGGTGGATATCGAGAGGTAAGTGATAACCCAAAAGGTTAATGTCATTCTTTATCAGAGTGCGAATGCGTTTGCCCTTCATGCCACGAATTGCCTCTGACTCACCTTTCCAAAAGAAACCGTGATGAACCAACAAAGCGTCAGCCTCTAGCTCAACCGCTTTATTAATCAAAGCTTGCGAAGCTGTTACACCAGTAACGATTCGCTTCACTTCTGTCGCGCCTTCAACTTGAAGACCATTAGGACAGTAATCTTTAATCTGCTGTGGCTGCAGTTTTTCGTTAAGTAGCTTTTCTAATTGTAAGTTAATCATTTTTCTTTCCAGCTTACCTTTATAATAACGTCGTTATATCAATTTACGGGTAGAATGTCGAAAGCCCCACGATGAGTTTATGAGGAAGAGATGACAGCACTGCAACGTTTTTACCAATGGGTCATCGACTCACCGCCATTACTAGAAATCAAGCCACCGGTTTCGGATCTCAGTGCATTCTCTAGCAACCATGCCATCGACTCATCACATACTTATGAGGGTAATCCTAGATTAGGTTTCCTCTACCAATATCTATGCGAGCAAGTGATCGCTGCCTCACCGAATTACTCGATAAAGCACGACGAGATTCAGATCAATGTGGAAGGCAGAACTCTCGGTGCAATCGACTTTATTCTTAAAGAAGAGAGCAGCCAAAAGCTGGAACATTGGGAAGTGGCGATTAAGTTTTATCTGCTCCACGAACAAACATGGTTTGGACCCAACTCTCACGACCAATTGGATAAGAAACTCGACAGGATGCTCAGCCACCAACTCGAAATGTCCTCTTCTGCCGCCTTTGTTGAGCAATATCCAGAAATCGATGTCGACTCAAAACACTTACTGATGCAAGGTCGTCTATATACCAACCCTTTCTTAGAGCAAAACATACCGACAAAATGCTTGGGCTATGACATTAACCCAAGCCAAGTAAACGGCTTTTGGTGCTATCAAGATCAGGCTCATTTAATCAGTGAACCACTGTATCCACTCACCAAAGAGCAATGGGCAGCAGGGACGGATGATTTCAGCAGTCAGCCGATCACCGAGTTCGGTGATCGCTTCGTCCATGGGCAAACAAAGTCGGGGCAATTCTGGTTTGTGATGCCACAAAGTTGGCCACACGGTTAGTCGTCTGAGCTAACTCAGTTACCTTTTCCCGCTTATACGTAACTAACACAAACAAAAAGGGTTGATGCTTTCACATCAACCCTTCTTCTATTTACTTAGCAACTCTAGTAATCGAGATTCGATTATAGGCCAGCGGCTGCAAATACTTGGTTAACAATCTCTTGAGCTTCTGCTTCGATTGCTTTCAGGTGCTCTTCACCCTTAAAGCTTTCACAGTAGATCTTGTAGATGTCTTCAGTGCCTGATGGACGCGCAGCAAACCAGCCGTTCTCAGTTGTCACTTTCAAGCCACCAATCGCAGCACCGTTACCTGGAGCGTGTGTTAAGCGTGCAGTAATTGCATCACCAGCCAACGTCTCAGCAGAAACCATCTCTGGAGATAGTTTCTTCAGCACGTCTTTCTGTGCACCATTTGCTACCGCTTGAATACGGTTGTACTTAGATTCACCGTGTTTAGCGGCAAGTTCTTCGTAGTATTCTTGTGGGTTCTTACCTGTCACTGCTGTGATCTCAGCCGCAAGCAAGCAAAGAATCAGGCCGTCTTTATCTGTTGACCAAGGCGTACCGTCTTTACGTAGGAAAGAAGCACCTGCGCTCTCTTCGCCACCAAAACCAAACTGGCCGTTGTATAAGCCATCAACGAACCATTTGAAACCAACTGGCACTTCACAAAGTTCGCGACCTAAGTCAGAAACTACGCGATCGATTAATGCACTTGATACTAGTGTCTTACCAACAGCAACGTCTTTACCCCAACCTTCACGGTTACGGTATAGGTAATCAATACAAACCGCTAAGAAGTGGTTTGGATTCATCAAACCTTTAGGTGTCACGATACCGTGGCGATCGTAATCTGGGTCGTTACCAAATGCTAGAGCGTACTCGTCTTTAAGCGCCAGTAAGCCTGCCATTGCGTATGGAGAAGAACAGTCCATACGAACTACGCCATCTTTATCTAGAGACATGAATTGGAATGAAGGGTCAACCGCTTCACTTACCAGAGTAAGATCTAGATTGTACGCTTTACCAATTTGACGCCAGTAATCAATACCGCTGCCACCCAGTGGATCAACACCAATCTTGATGTTTGCTTTCTGGATCGCTTCCATATCCACGACGTTAACCAAATCAGCGACGTATGGCGCGACTAGGTCAACTTCTTTTACTAGCTCAGACTGTTTAGCCTGTGCGATAGGCGTACGCTTAACACCTTGCATTTGCTCAGCAATGATCACGTTCGCACGGTCTTCAATCGCTTGAGTCAGTTCAGCTTCAGCTGGGCCACCGTGTGTCGGGTTGTATTTAATACCGCCGTCTTGAGGTGGGTTATGTGAAGGCGTGATAACAATGCCGTCGGCTTTTTTGTCATTCACTAGGTTGTGCGTAAGAATCGCGTGCGAGATACCAGGTGTTGGAGTAAAGCCGTTGTTTTCTTGAATAATAACTTCAACACCGTTCGCTACAAGCACTTCGATAACCGTAGAGAACGCAGGCTCAGATAGAGCGTGAGTATCTTTACCTAAGAAAAGAGGGCCAGTTGTACCTTGCTCGGCACGAACTTCAGCAACCGCTTGTGCAATTGCTAGAATGTGGTTTTCGTTAAATGTTGATTTGTCTGCTGTACCGCGGTGACCTGAAGTACCGAAAAGTACTTTATGATCTGGGTTCGTAGCATCCGGTTGCTGTAAGAAATAGTTAGCAACTAAAGCCGGGATATTATGAAGATCTTCCTGCTGAGCTTTCTGCCCAGCACGAGGGTGCATAGCCATTTTTCGACATCCTTATATATAAAATTTTAAAACAAAAAAACCTCATAATATCTTCTTATCCATGGATATTATGAGGTTTAAATCAGATTTCGTTAAATTGAACCTGTTACTTTTTCTATCAATTCTGCTTGGAAATTCATGCGGCTCATAAGCTGCTCAACCATCTGTCTTTTTCGGCTTGTATTGTTATTAGTAATAACCCAAAAAGGACTTTGTGGAATAGCTTTAGGCTTAGTCGTGTTGCCGTTTGCTAGCAACGTCGCTTCGTTATCTGCAAAGTAAACGCGCTTACGGCCTTTTACTTGAGTTGCTTCTGAAAAGCTTAAAGGGTCGATTTTATGCAGTGTTGATAACACAAGCATGAAACGATCAATGGCTTTCTTTAGTGATGCAAACTCATCTGATATTAGTAGTGAGCGCATTTCTTTAACGCCATCGAACTTCTCTGGAGTAAAGCCTACCTCTTTGCTAACAACGATACCTTTTGGCTCAACGATCTCTTCGATCGGAGCCATGCCTTGGCTATCAACCTGTAACAAGCGGCGCAGAATATCTGAAGCGCTTTCGCCAATACGTTCTGTCTGACCCGCAATAAAACGGTATAGGTCCTCATCAACCTCAATTGTTTTCATTCGCTTTTCACAATCTCAATGTTTAAACTCTGGGGGATTATAGCGAGATCCGCGCGGATACTCTACGTCAAACCCACCATGAATAAGATAAAAATGTCAGTACAGCTCAACTATAAAATTGAAGGTGAGGGTCACACCATTGTTTTGATCCATGGATTATTCGGTAATCTGGACAACCTTGGCTTGCTCGCTAGGGATCTAAAAGCCGATCATCAGGTACTTAGTATCGATCTCCGCAACCACGGTCAATCCTTCCATAGTGACACTCATAACTATCAAGCGATGGCACAAGACGTGGCTCAACTGCTGCATGATCTTAAGTCAGAAGACGTCACTGTGATTGGTCACTCGATGGGTGGCAAAGTAGCGATGGCACTGACACAACATCTTGCGCTGCATAAATTGATTGTCTTGGATATGGCTCCGGTCGCGTACACTCAGAGTCGCCACGACAACGTATTCGCAGGCCTGCAAGCCGTGATAGAAGAAGAGCCGACTTCACGCTCAGATGCACTCAAGGTTCTCGCAAAACATATCGAGATCGATGGCGTTCGCCAGTTTTTAACCAAATCTTTGTTCAAAACAGAGCAAGGCATCATGGAATGGCGCTTCAATGTTGCTTCGTTATTGAGCAACTACCCACATATTATTGGTTGGGAACCGATCGAGAAAACCTCGGTCAAAACCTTGCTCATTAAAGGTGGGGATTCAGATTACCTCACCGCAGAACATCAAGCAGCCGTTCAGCAGCAATTTTCTAACGCAAAAGCGCATGTCATTGCCAACACAGGTCACTGGCTGCATGCTGAAAAACCAGCAGAAGTACTTAGAGCAATTAGAAAATTCATCGCTTAACTGCGCTTTTTCGTGCAGATAAATGAGAGCTGTGTAATTACTGCAGATTAACTTTATCTCACAACAGTGATATAGTGCGCCCAAGCAAAATTGGTATATAAGGTTCCCATGCTTTACGACTACATGAACATCATCGAATCTGTTGGTTTAGATCTCCTGTTTGCCGCGATTTTCTTTTTAATCGGTATGGCAATTAAGGACGTTCTCAAGCAGGGAAATGTTCCTCCATTTGGTCGTCGCATCGTATGGTTAGTACTTTTCCTTGGCTGTGCGGGTTTTATCGCCAAAGGGATAATCCAACTAAGCTGGGAAGGAACTGGGATCTAACGATTCTCTTCCGAACTTTATTACACCGACAACAGACAAAATGAAAGGTAATGATTCTATGGCAAGTGTAGGTCTCTTCTTTGGTAGCGATACAGGTAACACTGAAGCTGTTGCTAAGATGATTCAAAAGCAATTGAGCAAACAGCTCGTTCACGTTCAAGACATTGCAAAAAGCAGCAAAGAAGATATCGATAACTTCGATCTACTGCTGCTTGGTATCCCTACGTGGTACTACGGCGAAGCACAATGTGATTGGGATGACTTTTTCCCAGAGCTAGAAGCTATTGATTTCTCAACTAAGCTTGTTGCTATCTTTGGTTGTGGCGACCAAGAAGATTACGCAGAATACTTCTGTGATGCTATGGGTACTATCCGTGACATCGTTGAAGCGAAAGGCGGTACTATCCTAGGTCACACATCAACTGAAGGCTACGAATTCGAAGCATCGAAAGGTTTAGTTGAAGGCGATGACAGCCAATTCGTTGGTCTATGTATCGATGAAGACCGTCAACCTGAGCTAACTGATGAGCGCGTATCTAACTGGGTTAAACAAATCCACGAAGAGATGTGCCTAGCAGAGCTAGAAGACTAATTCTCTAGTGGTTGTTAATTGTTACAGTTAATAACCATTATGTAGATATGAAAAAACCTCCTTATAGGAGGTTTTTTGCTATTTAAAATCTATTAATTAGCACTCAGCCTCTAATGCTTCATCATCATCTCTAAATTGCGGCTTCTTTCTTACATAGAGGGTGCGTTGAATTTCTGAAACCACATTACCCTGCTTATCTTTCACGTGAATAATAAATTCGGGGAAGCACTTTTCACCGAGTTGCGTCTGACGATAGATATCGTCAAGCTGCCCTTGCCTTATCTCAAAATCTGCATACAAGTCCGATTGCCCCGGCTTGATGAAGTTAATGCTCGCTTCTTTATCCCAAACATAATATCGTTCACCTAAAATTCCCATTAACATCAATGAGTAAACGGGATCGGTAAGAGAAAAGATACTGCCGCCATATTGAGTACGATTGGCGTTCTTATTCCACCAGCGTAGCTTAAGTACTGTCTTAACAACCCTAAAGTCAGTGCTAATGTGGGCTATTCGAATACCCGCTCCCCAAAAGGGAGGCCAAATATTAAGAGCAAATTTTACAATGTTGGGTTTATATATTTTTGCGAGTTGCTTATTCATAACAACATTCCATGTTCATATCAGAAACACCGTCACCTTGACTGGTCGTACCTCCACTATAAGTGAGATACTTCCAATTTACAAAACAGATTGTGATGTCAGTAAGTAACCCTTTGAAGTTCGTGGTTTATTGTTATGCCTGACTAAACTATAATGGTATTAATATTGAATTCTGTTAATTGCTGCAGATCATCAACAGGAAAGTATATGTCAGACAATAATCAAGCGCTAAAAGATGCAGGTCTTAAAGTGACCCTTCCACGGCTCAAAATTTTAGAAGTATTACAACAGCCAGACTGCCAACATATTAGTGCTGAAGATTTATATAAGAAGCTGATCGACCTAGGTGAAGAAATCGGTCTTGCAACCGTTTATCGAGTACTTAACCAATTCGATGACGCTGGCATTGTAACTCGTCACCACTTCGAAGGCGGCAAGTCTGTATTTGAACTTTCTACACAGCACCACCACGACCACCTTGTATGTTTAGATTGTGGCGAAGTGATCGAATTCTCTGATGACATCATCGAAGAAAGACAGAAAGAGATTGCTCAGCGTTACAACGTGCAACTAACAAACCACAGTTTGTACTTGTACGGCAAAAGCATTAACGGAGATTGCAAAGGCAATCCAGACGCGCATAAAGCGAAGTAGTAATACAGAACGCTGGCTTAGGCCGGCGTTTTTTATATGGTCACTACATAAGACGATTAATCGCAACTTATTCTATAATTGACGACTTTATTCAGATACAAAAAACCGGCTCTAAGCCGGTTTTTTATTAGGGTGCTTATCGAAAGCGAATCACTTTAGCGATTAAGCTTCAGTTTTACCCCATGTGTCACGTAGACCAACCGTGCGGTTGAAGACTAGTGCATCTGCTTTAGAGTCTTTCGAATCCACACAGAAGTAACCTGTACGTTCAAACTGGTACGCTTGCTCTGCCACACCTTCTGCTAAGCTAGGTTCAACAAAACCATTTAGCGTAACAAGTGATTCAGGGTTTAGCGTTGCAGCGAAGTCATCAGCAGCGGCTGGGTTTGGCACTGTGAATAGACGATCGTACAAACGAATCTCAGCAGGCAGTGCTTTATCAGCAGATACCCAGTGGATAACACCTTTCACTTTGCGGCCATCTGCAGGGTTCTTACCCAATGTTTCATTGTCGTAAGAACAGAAGATAGTCGTAATGTTGCCTTCTGCATCTTTTTCGATACGTTCAGCTTTGATCACGTAAGCACCACGCAGGCGAACTTCTTTACCTAGAACCAAACGCTTGTACTTTTTGTTTGCTTCTTCACGGAAGTCATCACGCTCAATCCAAACTTCACGTGTAAATGGTACTTCACGAGTGCCCATTTCTGGCTTGTTTGGGTGATTTGCAACCGTTAACGTTTCTACTGTATCTGCTTCGTAGTTTTCGATAACGATCTTAACTGGATCCAGAACAGCCATTGCACGAGGTGCATTTTCGTTCAGATCATCACGGATGCAAGATTCAAGTGAACCGAACTCAATCATGTTCTCTTGCTTAGTTACACCAATACGCTTACAGAATTCACGAATCGAGCTTGAAGTAAAACCACGACGACGTAGGCCAGAAATAGTAGGCATGCGTGGGTCATCCCAACCTTGAACTAGGTTTTCAACCACAAGTTGGTTCAGCTTACGCTTAGACATCACTGTATATTCAAGATTCAGGCGGCTAAACTCGTACTGACGAGGTTGGCAGTCAATCGTGATGTTATCTAGAACCCAATCGTACAAACGACGGTTATCTTGGAATTCAAGCGTACAGATAGAGTGCGTAATACCTTCCAGCGCATCAGAGATACAGTGAGTAAAGTCGTACATTGGGTAAATGCACCACTTGTCAGCCGTTTGATGGTGGTGAGCAAAACGAACACGGTAGATAACAGGATCGCGCATAACCATGAACGAAGAGCTCATGTCGATCTTAGCACGTAGACACGCTTTACCTTCTTCAAAGCCACCGTCACGCATTTTTTCAAACAACGCTAGGTTCTCTTCAGGGCTGCGGTCACGGTGTGGGCTCGCTTTACCAGGCTCTTTTAGCGTGCCACGGTACTCACGGATTTGATCAGGACTTAGCTCGTCAACATACGCTAAGCCTTTATTAATTAATTCCACAGCATAAGCGTAAAGCGTATCGAAGTAGTTTGATGAGTAACAAATATCACCAGACCATTCGAAGCCTAACCAGCTTACATCATTCTTAATTGACTCAACGTATTCAACGTCTTCTTTTTCAGGGTTTGTATCATCGAAACGAAGATTACATTGTCCCTGGTAGTCCTGAGCAATACCAAAGTTCAAGCAAATAGATTTAGCGTGACCAATGTGCAGGTAGCCATTTGGCTCCGGCGGGAAACGAGTATGCACGCTACTGTGTGTACCATCCGCTAAATCTTTATCAATAATTTGGCGAATGAAATTCGATGGACGAGCCTCAGCTTCACTCATCTATAGCACCTCTATGTATTTAGTATTGTCAGAGAAAGTTATCTTTCGTCCCCAAGAAAACGGTCGCTTATAGCGCCAGTCAAAGATAGAAAGATCATTGTTGCTAATCATCCACAATTCTTAGCCTTTGCACAATAAGAACCGTCCGTTAATTGCGATTATTTCTGCTATTCGATGAAGAATAGAACGAACCGTGTTCGCTGGTCTTAAACTGCAGGCACAAAAAAGCCTCCCGTGTGGGAGGCTTTCAATTTGACACTTACTTAAGAGTAACTTTACGTCTTAATTAAGTACTTCCCTTACTGTGGAAGTTTTACATCAGATAGGTCTTCGCCTGCACCAATAGCTTTCATTTCGCCAGCTACGATTTCAGCTAGTGGGCCTAGGATAACCTGTAGGTTGTTTTCACCTAGTTTAACCACACCTTTAGCACCAAGTTTCTTAAGAACAACTTCATCTGCAACAGAGCGGTCTTTAAGAGTTAGACGTAGACGAGTGATACAAGCGTCGATTGAAGTTAGGTTGTCGTGACCACCTAGAGCTTTCAGGTATTGACGTGCAAGGTCGCCCTTTGGTGCTTCGCCAGCAGGAGCTGCAACAGCTTCGTCATCATCTTCACGACCTGGCGATTTCAAGTTGAAAGCGCGGATTGCGAAAGAGAAAGTGAAGAAGTATAGAGCACCGAAGCCAAGACCGATTAGTAGTAGTACGAATGGTTTAGTTGCTAGACCCCAGTTCAATACGAAGTCGATAAGACCAGCAGAGAAACCGAAACCGTGCAGAGTACCAAACATGTTAGCAACTACTAGAGACAAACCTGTAAATACAGCGTGCATTGCGTATAGAGCAGGAGCTAGGAATACGAACATGAATTCTAGCGGCTCTGTGATACCTGTTAGGAATGAACAGAATGCAACTGAGAATAGTGCGCCACCAACTTGGCTACGTTTTTCAGCAGGAGCAGCTAGGTACATTGCAAGTGCAGCACCTGGTAGACCGAACATCATTACTGGGAAGAAACCGTTCATGAATACGCCAGCGCCTTTATCGCCGCCGAAGAAACGGTGTAGGTCGCCAGATTTAACTGTTTCAGTTACTTCTTTAACAGTTGCAACAATTTCTGGGTTAACTGAGTTAGCAAATTCAAATGTGTACTCTTGACCAACAACTAAAGTTTTAGCTAGTGCAGGGTCAACACAAAGTTGAGAGAAGCCTTCTGCAGCAACTACGATCTCTTGACAAGAGCCCATACCGAACCAGAAGTACGAGTTCAGTACATGGTGTAGACCTACTGGGATAAGTGCACGGTTAAGAGTACCGTAAACAAATTGACCGATAGCGCCAGACGTTGAAACTGCGTGAGCAAGTGCATCTAGACCAGATTGAACAGCAGGCCATACAACACCAAAGATTGCGCCAGCAACTAGAGCAAATAGACCAGCCATAATAGGAACTAGACGTTTGCCAGAGAAGAATGCTAGCCACTCTGGAAGACGAGTCGCGTGGAATGCATTGTAAGAGTGACCTGCGATGATACCTGCAAAGATACCGCCGAAGAATGACATATTTACACTAGCATCGATGTTTGTTGCGGTTGCTGTCAGAACAAAGTAAGCAACTGCACCAGCAAGACCTGCTGCGCCGTTACCGTCTTTAGAAAGACCAATAGCTATACCCAAACCAAACAATAATGGTAGTTGACTGAAGATTGCGTTACCAGCAGATGCCATGAATGCGATATCGAGTAAGTCTGGTTGACCCAGACGTAGCAGCAATGCCGCAATCGGAAGCGTTGCGATTGGTAGCATTAACGCCTTACCAAGCTTCTGCGCATATCCTAGAATATTCACCAGTTGTTTCCCCCTATAGGATTTTTTAGAATTCGTTTGAGAAACTTATTTTAGTCGCTCAATTTAGTCCTATTCAGTGTATTCAATTAATTTTGCTCCGCAAATTAAAACCTTACCATTTGTGATCCTAATCACCAGTTTTTACCAAATCCAGAGGTTTTTGCTAGCGAGATCATAAAACTTATTTTATCATTCAAAAAAATGAACATTTATGGATAAAATCCAAATCTAATCATTAGGCAAAAAGATGGTTACTCCGGGCTTATAGAGCACCGTGAATAATCATTATTGATGGACCTTAATGTATAATAAAAATCAATTGTTCATATGTTTTTCAACAACTTAAATCGCTTCTCATTTTGAAGCCGTTTGCCCATAAAAGATAAATCGTTACGTAAATGATGCTCGCAAACTAAGTCCGCATTTAGGTAACGAACGAATTTAAAAGATCTCACGAAATAAGGATTAGCTGACTATGTACGCGCTAAGTAACTGTAAAATTTACACTGGTAGTGATGTTCTAACCGATCATGCTGTTGTAATCGAAAACGAACTGATCAAAAAAGTCTGTCCTATCTCTGAATTGCCAGAAGGAATCGAGCTTCGCGACCTAGACGGTGCAAACCTAAGCCCAGGTTTCATTGACCTACAACTGAATGGTTGTGGCGGTGTAATGCTTAACGATGAGATCACTGCAGAAACCATGCAGATCATGCACAAAGCAAACCTGAAATCTGGCTGTACTAGCTTCCTACCAACGCTTATCACCTCTTCAGACGAAGATATGCGTGCGGTTATTACGGCAGCTCGTGAATACCATAACCAGTACCAAAACCAATCTTTAGGTCTGCACCTTGAAGGCCCTTACCTAAACGTTGCGAAAAAAGGCATCCATAGCGTCGATCACATTCGTAAATCTGACAACGAAATGATTGAGCTTATCTGTGAGAACCGTGACCTTGTTGCAAAAGTAACATTGGCTCCAGAGCTTAACGACCCTGAACACATCGAACGCCTGCACAAAGCTGGCGTTGTCGTTTCTATCGGCCACACCAACGCAACTTACGCAGAAGCGCGTCAAGGTTTCGAATCTGGTATCACGTTCGCCACTCACCTGTTCAATGCAATGACGCCGATGGTTGGTCGTGAGCCTGGCGTTGTTGGCGCGATTTACGATACTCCTGAGGTTTACGCTGGCATTATTGCCGACGGCTTCCACGTTGATTACGCAAACATCAGAATTGCGCATAAAATCAAGGGAGAAAAGTTGGTATTAGTGACGGATGCCACAGCTCCTGCAGGTGCTGACATGGAATACTTTATTTTTGTCGGTAAGAAAGTATATTACCGTGATGGTAAGTGTGTTGATGAAAACGGCACACTGGGCGGCTCAGCTCTGACTATGATTGAAGCAGTTCAGAATACAGTTGAGCACGCTGGTATCGCTTTAGACGAAGCTCTTCGCATGGCTACGCTATACCCAGCTACGGCTATCGGTGTAGAAAGCAAGCTAGGTCGAATCAAAAAAGGCATGGTTGCAAACCTAGCTGTATTTGACCGAGACTTTAACGTTAAAGCGACTGTTGTTAACGGACAATACGAGCACAATTAAGTATGAATGGCGGACAAATAGGTAACGTAGACTTAGTTAAACAACTAAACAGTGCGGCGGTATACCGACTTATAGACCAACAGGGGCCTATCAGTCGTATACAAGTGGCTGATGTAAGCCAACTCGCACCGGCAAGTGTTACAAAAATTACCCGCCAACTTTTAGAGCGCGGCCTAATTAAAGAGGTTGCGCAGCAAGCGTCTACTGGCGGTAGACGCGCTATCTCCCTAACCACAGAAGTAGAGCCTTTTCATTCTGTTGCTGTGCGTTTGGGTCGAGACTACATTCAAATAAGCCTGCATGACCTTGGTGGTCGTGAATTGGCTTTCCAACAGCAAGACCTGAATTATTCAGACCAATCAGACCTTACCCAAGGCTTGGTCAATAACCTCAAAGCTTTCATTGCTGAGCATCAACCAAAGATCGATCAACTGATTGCTATTGGTGTCACGCTTCCAGGCTTGGTTAACCCAACGACCGGTGTTGTTGAGTACATGCCGAATACCGACATCGATAACCTCGCATTAAGCGACATTATTCGCGATACATTCCATGTTGCTTGTTTTGTTGGTAACGATGTTCGTGGAATGGCGCTTGCTGAGCACTACTTCGGTGCAAGTAAAGATAGCCAAGATTCTATTTTGGTCAGTGTTCACCGTGGTACAGGTGCAGGTATTATCGTTAATGGTCAGGTTTTCCTAGGTCATAACCGTAATGTGGGTGAAATTGGTCATATCCAAATTGATCCGCTAGGCGAGCAATGCCAATGTGGTAACTTCGGCTGTCTTGAAACAGTAGCGGCAAACCCAGCTATCGTTGAACGCGTGCAGAAGCTGATTAAACAAGGCTATGAGTCTTCTTTAACAGAGCTTGAGCATATTACGATTCAAGACGTTTGTGACCACGCGATTAATGGTGATGAGCTAGCCAAGCAAAGCTTAGTTCGAGTAGGAAACCAGTTAGGTAAGGCTATCGCGATGACGATTAACTTATTTAACCCTCAAAAAGTTATCATTGCTGGTGATATTACCAAGGCACAAGAGATTGTTTTTCCTGCAATTAAGCGCAATGTAGAGAATCAGTCGTTAACGACTTTCCATAGCGGCCTGCCTATTGTAGCATCACAGATCGATAAACATCCTACGATGGGAGCTTTTGCTATGATTAAGCGCGCCATGCTTAACGGCGTGTTACTGCAGAAGCTTCTCGAAGACTAGAGAAAACAATTCTGATTTTCCGCGGGCCGTGTTTGTATAAACA
>NZ_JBFRVD010000017.1:32290-97800 GCF_041474985.1 Vibrio sp. 10N.222.49.C9
CCGTGTTTGTATAAACACGGCCCGTTTTTTTAAGCTAGGGAACTACAACAACAAGTTATGGAACTTATATTAATATCCACTGCGTTTATCGCAGGATTTATTGCTTTAAAGTGTCACCTTCCCCCATTAGTTGGTTTTTTGGTTGCAGGCTTTGGGCTTTTTGCCTTTGGCTTTGAAACCAATGACACCATCATTACTTTAGCTGACCTTGGTGTCACGCTGCTTCTATTTACTATCGGCTTAAAGCTCGATATCAAAACCCTACTCTCTAAAGAGATCTGGGCTGGCGCGACAATCCACAACCTTTTGTCCACTCTGTTTTTCGCCGTCGCCCTGTTTGGCTTTAAGTTCTTAGGTATTTCATCGCTAGCTGCCATGTCGGTAGAACAGATCGTTCTGCTCGGTTTTGCTCTTTCATTCTCTAGTACTGTATTTGCGGTTAAGACTCTGCAAGAGAAAGGCGAAATGAATGCGACCTACGGAACGTTAGCGATTGGTATCTTGGTCATGCAGGATATCTTCGCCGTAGTATTCTTAACGGCTTCTACGGGCAAAATACCTGAGTGGTATGCAATTGCTCTGTTTGCCCTACCCTTATTACGCCCACTGTTCTACAAAGTGCTCAATTGGGTTGGTCACGGTGAGATGCTGGTTCTTTCCGGCATCTTCTTCGCATTAGTCGTCGGTGCTGGTTTATTCCATTTGGTTGGTGTGAAACCAGATTTGGGGGCTCTTGTTCTAGGTATGTTACTTGCTGGTCACCCAAAAGCCTCAGAATTATCAAAGTCGCTGTTTAACCTTAAAGAACTTTTCCTTGTCTGTTTCTTCTTGAATATTGGTCTGTCAGAGCAACCAACCATTCAAGGCTTTATGCTCGCAATCTTGTTCTTGCTGATGCTGCCAGTGAAAGGTGTTCTCTACTTCTTGGTACTCAACCGCTTCAAGTTCCGTGTTCGAACGTCTCTACTTGCCTCGCTATCACTGTTTAACTATAGCGAGTTTGGCCTCATCGTTGGTGGTCTCGCCTTCAAGATGGGTTGGATGTCGGGTGATATCTTAGTTGCCGTTGCCATTGCAGTTTCACTGTCTTTTCTAATCGCTGCTCCTTTAAACCGAGCTGGTCATAAGCTTTATCAGCAGTCAGGTAAATGGCTAAAAGAGCATGCGTCAGAAAAGCTTCACCGACGTGATAAGCGAATTGACCCTGGTCGTGCCCAAGTGCTTATTCTAGGTATGGGCCGAATTGGTACCGGTGCTTATGACGAATTACGTACTCGCTATGGCAAGGTCAGCCTAGGTGTAGAAGTGCGTGAAGAAGCCGCGCACAACCACAGAAGCCAAGGCAGAAACGTGATTTCTGGCGACGCGACTGACCCAGATTTCTGGGAGCGAATTCTAGATACAGCAAACGTAAAGCTGGTGATTTTGGCAATGCCTCACCACCAAGGTAATCAAACCGCTTTAGAACAATTAAAGTCACGTAACTTTAAAGGCCAAATTGCGGCTATTGCTGAATATCCCGATCAACTCGAAACACTGAAAGAGAATGGCGTTGATGCGGCATTTAACATTTACAGCGAGGCTGGTAGTGGTTTTGCTCGCCACGTTTGCGAACAGTTAAATCCAAATATCAATAAAATCTAGTATTAGACAGTGTTCAACTAAACCTCTCAAAACTGCCTATTTTTCGCACTTTTGAGAGGTTTTTGTTTAAAAAACCAACCGCAATTAAACATCACACACCAAAAGCACATAAAAATTAGATAATTTCTAACAGAACACCCTTTATATTATTTTTTTGCTCACATCCGGTTGCTTTTTTTAGCCAGAATGGCAAATTGAATGCAGTTGATTTGGAAATTATTTAAAAGGAAGTTCTATGTGTTCAGTATTTGGCATTCTCGACATTAAAAGTGATGCCGCAACACTTCGCCCTATTGCTTTAGAAATGTCTAAGAAGCTTCGTCACCGTGGTCCAGACTGGTCTGGTATCTATGCTGGTGAAAAAGCAATCCTTGCTCATGAACGTCTTGCTATTGTTGGCTTGAACAGTGGTGCTCAACCACTATACAGTCAAGACAAAAAGCACATTCTTGCAGTAAACGGTGAAATTTATAACCACAAAGAACTTCGTGCACGCTATGAAGATAAGTACCAGTTCCAGACTGATTCTGACTGTGAAGTTATCCTAGCGCTATACCAAGAGATGGGTGCAGACCTTCTAGAAGAGCTTAACGGTATTTTCGCATTCGTTTTATACGACGAAGAGAAAGACGAGTACCTAGTGGGCCGCGACCATATTGGTATCATCCCGCTTTACCAAGGTTACGATGAGCACGGCAACTACTACGTGGCTTCAGAGATGAAAGCATTGGTTGAAGTATGTAAGACGATCAGTGAATTCCCTCCAGGTAGCTTCTACTCTTCGAAAGATGCTGAACCTCAACGCTACTACATCCGCGATTGGAACGAGTACGCTGCGGTACAAGGCAACAGCACAAGCAAAGAAGAACTGACTGAAGCGCTAGAAGCAGCCGTTAAACGTCAACTAATGACTGACGTTCCTTACGGTGTACTTCTATCTGGTGGCCTGGATTCATCAATTACTTCAGCAGTTGCAAAACGCTTTGCGGCAATGCGTATCGAAGATGATGAGCAATCTGAAGCTTGGTGGCCACAACTGCACTCGTTCGCTGTTGGTCTTGAAGGCGCACCAGACCTTATCGCTGCTCGTGAAGTTGCGGACAAGATCGGAACTGTGCACCATGAGATGACTTACACTATTCAGGAAGGCCTAGACGCAATCCGTGACGTTATCTACCATATCGAAACTTACGATGTAACGACGATTCGTGCATCAACGCCAATGTACTTGCTGGCTCGTAAGATCAAAGCGATGGGCATCAAGATGGTACTTTCAGGTGAAGGTGCTGATGAAATCTTTGGTGGTTACCTGTACTTCCATAAAGCGCCAAACGCGAAAGAGTTCCACGAAGAGACAGTACGTAAACTGCTTGCTCTAAGCATGTTCGACTGTGCTCGTGCAAACAAATCGCTAGCGGCATGGGGTGTTGAAGGCCGTGTACCATTCTTGGATAAAGAGTTCATCGATGTCGCAATGCGTCTGAACCCTGAAGATAAGATGTGCGGTAACGGTAAGATGGAGAAACACATCCTGCGTGAGTGTTTTGAAGACTACCTACCAGATTCAATCGCATGGCGTCAAAAAGAGCAGTTCTCTGATGGTGTTGGCTACGATTGGATTGATACATTGAAAGCAACGGCTGAAGCAAAAGTAACGGATCAACAAATGGAAGCTGCTAAGTTCCGTTTCCCTTACAACACGCCAACAACCAAAGAAGGTTATGCTTACCGTGAAATCTTTGAGGAGCTATTCCCTCTAGAATCTGCGGCAGAGTGTGTACCTGGTGGTCCTTCAGTTGCTTGTTCATCAGCGAAAGCGATTGAGTGGGATGAGTCATTCAAAAACTGTGTCGACCCATCAGGCCGTGCAGTACAAGCCGTTCACAACGATGCTTACAACGCTTAGAGCGTTTTGAACAAATCCTAAAGACTAAAAAAGGCGCATTATGCGCCTTTTGTTTTAAGCCTATTTTTATTACTGCAGTTATGCGCGAGCTTGTAGTGCTTCGTTCTCAATACTGATTGGAACGACTTGGCTGATCATTTTCACCAGCATAATCGATCGAGCCTCACCGTCTTTCTGATCGAAAATAGCTTCAACCCCAGCAAATTGGCCACTCTGAATCTTAACTACCTGTCCAGATTCAAACTCAACACAACAATCTTCCACTTCGTTACTGCAGCACTTCTCAAACTCTTTAAGTTCAAACACCAAGTCTCCTTGGACCTCGTGCGGCAGTGAACCGAACTTAATAAAGTCCACAACGCCACGTGTTGAACGAACGGTCGTGAAGCTAGGACCTTGCTCATAGTCGAAGCGAACAAAGATGTAAGACGGAAACAGCGGTTCTTTGACCTGCTTTTCTTTCCCTCTCACCACCTTTTCGACTTCTATTTGAGGGTAAAAGCACTCTACCCCCTGATTCTCTAAGTGCTGCTGAGCGCGTTTTTGATCACCACGCTTACAGTAAAGCAAATACCAACGTTTCATTTGACTAGCCATTTTATATTTTTAGATATTTTACCACATGCCTAAAACGGTTAAATCACCATTAATAAAATGAATCGTTGCTAACGAAAAATAATGCGTAGCAGACCAATTTATCAACAAAAAGTTATAGGTGTCGGAGTGGTTAAGCATTGTACAGAGATCATTTAGAGATCAAAAGACTCATTGTTGTAAGCATATGTATACCCCACCTAATGCGCATGCCACTCCCTTCAAACTCAAAATGATACACCAGAGCAATATATCTAAAGATTTTAATTCAACACAACTTTAATGAAGGTTATTAACCAACCAACTCAAATCTGGAAAATTAGTTTGCAGCACATCTAAAATGGGCAACATTAAAAATAAAGATATTTAATATCAACATCTTAGTTAAACCAAGTTGTCGTGACCATAAAATAAGTCTATTGCAGACTTTTATCCCACTGTGTATACATGAATGACTATAAAATCTTTTAATACCTAAAATTAGTAAAACTTATGCCAAGCAACCACAACATCTTTGGCCACCCTAGAGGCCTATTTCTACTTTTTAGCACAGAGCTATGGGAACGTTTCTCTTACTATGCGATGCGTGCCATCCTTGTCTTATTTTTGACTGACACTACCCTCAACGGTGGACTGGGTTGGTCAACGAAAGACGCAATCGATCTCTACGGTATTTACACCGGCTTAGTCTACATCACACCATTAATTGGTGGCTGGATTGCCGATAACTACCTAGGTCAGCGTAAATCAATTATGATTGGCGGTGTATTGATGGCACTTGGCCAATTTACACTGGCTCTACCTAACGGCTTCATCGGTTTAGACCAAGTGAACGCGCTGTACCTTGGTTTAGCTCTGCTAATCAGTGGTAACGGTATGTTTAAGCCGAACATCTCAACCATGGTTGGCGATCTGTACCAAGAAGGCGATAACCGCCGTGACGGTGCTTTCACCATTTTCTACATGGGCATCAACTTAGGTGCGCTGCTTGGTGGCTTAATTTCAGGTGCTGCTGTCGATTCATTCGGTTGGAAAGCAGGTTTCCTAGCCGCTGGTATTGGTATGGTTATTAGCTTGATCATGCAAGTGACAATGGCTCAGTCTTGGTTGGGCAACATCGGTTCTGTACCTGCTGCTGCAAGAGCGAAAGCACTAAACAAATCTAAAGAAAAAGCGCCACTGACCAAAGAAGAGTTCGACAGACTAAAAGTGATTCTTATCATGGGTCTGTTCGTGATTGTTTTCTGGGCGGGCTTTGAACAAGCTGGCGGCCTAATGAACATCTACACTCAACAATATACTGACCGTATGATTGGTGGCTTTGAAGTTCCTGCTGCGTGGTTCCAATCTTTGAACCCATTCTTCATCATTACACTTGCTCCAATCATTGCTGCGTTCTGGGTGAAACTGGGTAAGCGTGAACCCAACTCTCCTGTTAAGTTTGCAATGGCATTGTTCTTCTTAGCACTGGGCTTTGTGTGCATGATGGGCGCGGTAATGGAGCAAGGCGGTGACCTAACCGTGAAAACATCAATGCTATGGCTAGTCGGTGCTTTCTTCTTCCATACCCTTGGTGAGCTTTGTCTATCGCCTATTGGCCTGTCGTTGGTCACTAAGTTAGCTCCGCTTCGCCTAGCATCATTGATGATGGGTGCATGGTTTGGCTTCAATGCGGTGGCAAACTACGTGGCAGGCCTGGTCGGTTCTCACGTTGGTGAGCTTGGTGCTATGTCAATCTTCAGTGGTATTGCTATCACAGCAACGGTGAGTGCCATATTACTGCTGCTTTGTGCTGGTAAGCTTGTATCATGGATGCATGGTGTAGAAACCAACATGACGCTTGAAGCAGAACCAAAAGCAGAAACTTCGGTCGCTTAATAGCTAGATCGATTTCAAGAAGAAACATCAAGATCAAAAAGGGCTGCTCAATGAGCAGCCCTTTTGTTATCTATTCAATCGCCATATCAGTTAGCGATGAAGCGCCACTAGTTCAGCCATCATGTCGATGTGTGAGTCTCTGTCGTTCAGACACATAATGTAGCTAAAGTCCGAACCACCAGCGTCAATGAACGTCTCTTTACACTGGTCTGAAATCTCTTCCAACGTTTCCAAACAGTCAACCGAAAAGGCAGGTGCCATGATGTCGATCTTCTTGATGCCTTTACTCGGCAGTGACTCAAGTGTCTCGTCAGTGTATGGCTTCAACCACTCTTCTCGACCAAATCGCGATTGGTATGTCATGGTGATATCGTCCGCTAACAAACCTAACTCTGCCGCAAGCAGCTTTGTTGTCGCTTCACAATGCTGAGGGTAGATATCGCCTTCATCAGCCAGTCGCTTCGGAATACCGTGGAAAGAACACACTAAATGATCGGCTCTGCCATTTTTATCCCAATGACTGCGGACGCTTTCAGCCAATGCTTTTGCATAGCTTGGGTGCGCGTAGTAGTCGCGAATAAAGCGATAGCTCGGGATAACTGGCATCTGCTTAAAGGCTTTGGTTAAACCATCAGAAACCGCCGCTGTGGTTGTGCCAGAGTACTGCGGATATAAAGGCAGTACGATGATGTCCTCAACGCCCTGCTCCATCAGTTGCTCAACACCAGTCTTTAGGCTTGGGTTGCCATAGGTCATACCCAGTGCAACAGGCATCTCTAGTTTTTTCTGGAGCTTTTCAGCTTGTCTTTGAGAGTACACAAGCAGTGGTGAGCCCTCATCCATCCAGACAGACTGATACAGCTTAGCAACTTTAGGCGAGCGAATCGGTAAAATCACGCCATGTAATATAGGACACCAAAGCCAACGCGTTAGGTTTACAACTCGCTTGTCGTGTAAGAATTCACTCAAAAATCGACGAACGCCAGCGGGGGTCGCCGCATCTGGCGTTCCTAAGTTCACCAGTAAAACGCCCTGCTTTTTATTATTTTCCATAGATACCTGAGACCAATATGTGATTTTCTGGAAAGTAATATACTAATCTGCATAAGTTTAAGATCATTGCGCCTCAATGAAAGTCTGAATAATCATTCTTCATATGAGATACACAAAATCCACTCTCAATTGCTAGCCACTGCCGTCGGGTCTGAACCGTTCTGAATCATGTGCAATCAAGTTATATAGATTGGTATCGTACTAAAAATTGAAACAAAAAAAGCGACCCTTAAGGTCGCTTCCAATATATCAAATTCTAAAACTGGCTGTTAGCCAATTATGCTAGTGCTTTCTCAAGTTCTGCACTAACTTCAGCAACTTGCTTAGTACCGTCAAACTTAAGGTACTGAGTGTTACCTGCTTCAGCTTCTTTACCGTAGTAAGAGATTAGCGGAGCTGTTTGATCGTGGTATACACCTAGACGTGCACGAACTGTTTCTTCTTTGTCGTCATCACGTACCACTAGGTCTTCACCCGTTACGTCATCTTTACCTTCTTCTTTAGGCGGATTGTACACAGTGTGGTATGTACGACCAGAAGGAAGGTGAGCACGACGACCAGCCATACGCTCAACAATCACATCGTCAGCTACGTCAAATTCAACAACGTAATCAACAGCGATGCCCATTTCTTTTAGGCCATCAGCTTGTGGGATTGTGCGTGGGAAACCGTCTAGTAGGAAACCTTTCTCACAGTCATCTTGAGCGATACGCTCTTTGATAAGACCAAGGATAATTTCATCAGAAACTAGCTGACCAGCGTCGATTACTGATTTTGCTTGCTTACCAAGCTCAGTACCCGCTTTGATAGCAGCACGTAGCATGTCACCAGTTGAAATTTGAGGGATACCAAATTTGTTCATGATGAAGTTAGCTTGAGTACCTTTACCCGCGCCAGGAGCACCTAGAAGAATGATGCGCATGTTTAATCCTCTTATAAAATTATGATTTATACCGAAGCTCACTATCCCTCCATTCTTGCTCATTTTTAGGATGAACAGAAAGCGTTAAGTAACCATTGAGGCTAAGCAAAACTGTGAACAGAAGCAAAACGGTAAGTTTCGGTATAACGTTTAAAAATCATACAACTGGAGATAGTCGCTTCTTAGCCCCAGCTGATTAGGTCGAGCATTCTATCACATTAATATTCAATTTGGCTGAATTTACGACTAAAGAATGCATCGACAACATTTGTTGTGACGATAACGGTGACGTTGACCACGTTAGGTCAATTTTCAACGACGTTCATAAAAAAAAGCCCGCATTTGCGAGCTTTTTATTGTAATTGTTGGCTTAACCTAAAGTCGAAAGACTAACGCTTTGTTAGTAGCTCGTTGATTGCACCCAAGAATTGTGACGGATCTTCCATTGAGCCCTTTTCAGCCAGCATCGCTTGACCAAGTAGCAACTCAACCCAACGACCAAACGCTTGCTCGTCTGCTTCGTCAGCCATCTGTTTAACCAGTGCGTGCTCAGGGTTAATCTCGAAGATGTACTTCACTTCCGGTGCCGCTTGACCCGCAGCTTCAAGAAGCTTCGCCATTTGCGTGCCCATTTCGAAGTCGTCAGTCACAACAACCGCAGGTGTCGTTGCTAGCTTGAAGGTCGTACGAACTTCTTTAACACGACCACCTAGGTAAGATTGAGTACGCTCAACAACAGATTTGAACTCTTCTTCTGTCTCTTTTTGCTTCTCTTTCTCTTCTTCACCTTCAAACTTGCTTAGGTCTAAGCCTGCTTTAGTGATCGATTGGAACTGTTTACCGTCGAAGTCAGTCAGGTAGTTCATTACGTACTCATCAATACGATCGTACATTAGAACCACTTCAATACCTTTAGCTTTGAACTGCTCCAAGTGTGGGCTGTTCTTAGCGGCAGCGTAGCTATCTGCTGTCAGGTAGTAAATCTTATCTTGGCCTTCTTTCATGCGCTCAACGTAAGATTCTAGGCTGATGGTTTGTTCAGCAGAATCCACTTCCGTTGACGAGAAACGAAGTAGACCAGCGATCTTCTCTTTGTTCGCCATATCTTCAGCCGGGCCTTCTTTCAATACTAGGCCGAACTCTTTCCAAAACTCTAGGTACTTATCATTGTCATTCTTCGCCATGCGCTCAAGCATAGTCAGTACACGCTTGGTACATGCGCCACGAAGAGACTGAGTTACCTTGTTGTCTTGCAGGATTTCACGAGACACGTTCAATGGCAGATCGTTTGAGTCAATCAAGCCACGAACGAAACGCATGTAAGATGGCATGAACTGCTCTGCGTCATCCATGATGAATACACGCTGCACGTAAAGTTTCAAGCCACTCTTGTGGTCACGGTTCATCATGTCCCAAGGTGCTTTCGCTGGGATGTAAAGCAGGCTTGTGTAATCGTTCTTACCTTCAACCTTGTTGTGGCTCCAGGTTAGTGGATCAGCAAAGTCGTGAGATACGTGCTTGTAAAACTCTTGGTACTCTTCTTTCTCGATATCAGATTTGTTGCGAGTCCAAAGCGCTTGCGCCTTATTGATCTGTTCCCAATGTTTCTCTTCGGTGTCTTTACCTTCGTCATCTTTCACTGCTGTGAAGATAGAAACAGGAATACCGATGTGGTCAGAATATTTACCAATCACTTCACGCAGACGCCACTCATTTAAGAACTCTTTACCGTCTTCACGCATGTGCAGAACGATGTCAGTACCACGAGACTCTTTAGTGATGTCTTCGATTGTGTAATCGCCTTCACCTGCAGAGTGCCACTGAACAGCTTCATTGTTCGGCAGGCCAGCTGCACGTGTGCGAACCGTTACCGCGTCTGCGACGATGAATGCAGAATAGAAACCCACACCAAATTGACCAATCAGTTGAGAGTCTTTGCTTTGGTCTTCAGACAGCTTTGAGAAAAAATCTGCAGTGCCTGACTTAGCAATCGTACCTAAATGCTCAATAACGTTGTCGCGGCTCATACCGATACCGTTATCAGAAATGGTTAACGTGTTTGCTTCCGCGTTGAAAGAAAGTTTTACACCTAGATCTGCATCACCTTGGTAAAGGTCACCGTTCGATAGAGCTTGAAAACGAAGCTTATCAGCCGCGTCAGATGCGTTAGAGATCAGCTCACGTAGAAAGATTTCTTTATTTGAATACAGTGAGTGAATCATTAGATGAAGTAGTTGTTTTACTTCAGATTGAAAGCCACGAGTCTCTTTATTTTGCGTTGCCGTTTCGCTCATTTTTACTCCAAAACATCTATACTTTATGTTGAATAATCATAGGGGCGTAACACTTGATGCCACTCTTCTGTTCATTAACATGAGGATGACAAATGTAAATTCAAGGTCAAAAATCATAAAAACACTGTTTTTTTTATCTGTTTTTATTATCCTTGAGCCTGATAAATATAAAAGAACATAAAATAAGCCATGATTTGGTGAAGAATTAACGGAACTTCACCTGAGATTTGTCTATTTCGCCCCCAAAACAATCCAAAATAGAAGAATTCAATGAGTAATATCGGCACAAAGTTTATTCTCGCACAACGGTTCGTATTCGACCCAAACAGCAATTCACTTGTCGATCAAATGAGCGACGGTGAAGTCGTACGTCTTGGTAGCAATGAAAGCCGCATTCTCTTGATGCTGTCAGAAAGGCCTAATGAAGTTATCACTCGTAATGAATTGCATGAGTATGTTTGGCGAGACCAAGGCTTTGAGGTGGATGACTCAAGCTTAACGCAAGCCGTATCGACTCTGAGAAAGATGCTCAAAGACTCGACTAAATCTCCTGAATTCGTAAAGACAGTACCGAAGCGCGGTTACCAATTTATTGCGACCGTTGAGCGCTCTGCGCCACTGTCATCAAATGATCAGCCAGTAGCCGCTGAAATTGCAGAAAATGACGTTGAACCTATCCTAACGTTTGCAACGCCTGCAGCGACTGAACAAGCAATCACTGACACATTTGAACCTGAGCCAATTACAAAAGTTCAACAAACTAAAGTGGCAGTAGAACCAGCAACCGCTCCTGTTGTAGCTCCGGCTAAAAGCACCAATAAATGGTTAACATTTTGGTTACTGCTTGCCGCTTTCATCATGCCGATTCTCGTTTTAACGTTTACTACCCCGGTGGAGTCCGAGTTCACGGTTTTGACTGAAGTGGATGGTGTAAAGGTTCAATCACCGGTTAACCACCCAGACCTCAGCAGTTGGCTGCCAGCAATAGAAAAGTGTGTATTAAGTTACAACACGAGTCACACTGGTGTGTTAAAGCCGGCTGAAGTGATCGCTACAGGAGGACAAACCAATAACCTTGCCCTCAATTACATTCACCCGCAAGATTACTCGAGCGAAAATGTAACCCTAAGAATTTACGCAAACCAGTCGGATGTAAACGACATTTGTAACGGTGGTAAGTAACATGAAATTAAAAGTATCGATTATCTTACTGGTTCTATCGGCATTTTTGAGTGGTTGGCTATATTGGAGCAGCAATGCAAAAGTAGAGCGCTTGCTCACTCAGCATGAATGGCAGTCGAGAATGGTGACGCTGATTAGCGATAACAAGCAAGCTGACTCAATCGGCCCACTTCGTAGAGTTGAACTATCATCGAATGCGAAATACCTACCAAATGGTACATATTTAAGAATGTCAGTGGTTAGACTTTACGGTAATCAAACTGAGCCTGCGAATGTCATCAACATCTCTGAAACGGGTCAGTGGGATATTAACGATAACTACTTACTGGTTTCGCCAACGGAGTTTAAAGATGTGACCTCGGCTCAGCGCCAAGACTTTTCAGAAGAACAGCTAGAGCTGATCACTCAAGTCATTAAGATGGACGCAGAGCAAAGCCGCCGCATAGATATTGTTAACCCGAAGGCACTGCTACTGACTAGCTTAAATCATGGTTCTACCGTATTGTTTTCAAACTAAGATTGGATCGCTATTTACTGTTTATGAATAGCTGAATACCATGAAACGGTAAACCAATAGAAAAAAGGGGCATGAAGCCCCTTTTTTGTTAGCCGTTGGTATCAAATTACGGATGTAGCATTTTAAGGATTAACCATGAAAACGGAACAACCTAATCTGGCGCCAGCGAAAGAGACAGCAACAAAAGCCACAATCGCGATACACTATTGCCGTCAATGCAATTGGATGCTTCGCTCTAGTTGGTTATGCCAAGAGCTACTGCATACCTTCAGCGAAGAAATTGAACAAGTGAGCTTACACCCAGACACAGGAGGCAGGTTCGAAATCTTTTGTAATGGTGTGCAGATTTGGGAAAGAAAAGCAGATGACGGTTTTCCAGAGGCGAAAGTTCTGAAGCAAAGAGTACGAAACATCATTGCTCCAGACAGAGATCTCGGCCACGTGGACTCAAAATAAGCCTTTCACAGCCGATCCAATGATTTAAAGCTGACCACTCACGAGAACATCACCTTCAAGGCTAATGACTTTGAAGGTATTGTTTTCATAGATGCCATAGCTTGCCGCGTGTCCCTCTCGTGGGAATGTCACCGAGCTAGGGTTAAAGATAAAGATGTCATCTTGGTATTCGGCGACAGGAATATGGGTATGACCGTGTGCAATGATATCGCCCGCCTTCAACGCAGGGCGTTTATTGGTGTTGTACAAATGGCCATGCGTTAGGAAGATACGCTGGCCTGATTCTAATAGCACCCACGAGTAATCCATCATCATTGGAAAAGACAACAACATCTGATCCACTTCGCTATCGCAGTTACCACGAACGGCAATGATCTCTTGAGAAAACGCATTCAACTTATCTGCAACCGCCGGCGGGTTGTATCCTTCTGGAATCGGATTTCTTGGTCCATGATTCAGAATGTCACCCAATAGAACTAAATATTGCGCACCAGATGCTTGGTAGAGTTCTAATACCTTTTCTGTTGCTGGCAGCGAACCGTGTAGGTCTGAAGCAAAAAATAATTTCACACGTACTTCTCCATAAAATTTATGAGCCTATTGTACGTATCTAAATGCTACACGTCATCTCTCGCCATACCATTGATCACGATATTATTGTAACTAACCATACCGACTATCTTGTTATCACGAACTACTGGCGCACGACTGATACCAAAGCGTTCAAACAGGCGAGCGCAATACTTTACGTTCATCTCAGCAGACACGCTTAGCGCTGGCTTGGTCATGATCTCATAAACATTGGTTCGCTTTGGAGATCGGTTCTTAGCCAGTACTTTCTTGGCAATGTCATTCATCAATACGATGCCGTATTCGTCATCTTCGTGGCGTTTATCGACAATGATTGCCTTCACTTTGTGCTTTTTAGCCATCTCTATCGCTTCTAACACCGTGGTTAGCCCATCGATAATCACATACGTATTGGCCATGACATCGCCTACTCGGATCTTTTCACTGGTACTCATAGCTCATCCTCCACAACCTTTGTTAACGTCTCGACTTGATGCGCAACCCCGACTGCGTCTTCGATATCGATCTGCACCGCTATACCTTGTCCTGACTCCTGGTCAAACTCACCGACTTCGCCAATAGTTTCAAGAATATGCCTCGCTAAGTGTTCCTCAACCACAAACAGCAACACATCTTTTTGCACCTCTAACGTTAAGCCGAAGAAGGTGGTTTTTTGGTTTAAGCCTTGCCCTCTGGCGTTATTAATCACCGTTGCTCCAGTCGCGCCCGCATCACGCGCGGCATCGAGCACAGTGTCGGTCTTGCTCTCTTCTACAAACGCTAGGATAAGTTTAAAGCGCATCTTTGCTCTCCTTAGAGGTATGTAAACGGTTTAACCATTGTGTTATTTGGGCATAGCCCATCACTGAAATGATGGGAAATAAGCTGGCAAAGGCGATCAATCCAAAGCCATCAATGACAGGATTTCTTCCTGGTACGGTTGAAGCAAGTCCAAGCCCGAGCGCCGTTACTAAAGGGACTGTCACCGTTGATGTAGTGACGCCACCCGAATCGTAGGCTAATGGGATAATGAGTTTTGGGGCGTAAAAGGTTTGAATGACCACGACGACATAACCAAAAATGATGTAGTAGTGGATCGGGTCACCCGCAACGATACGGTAGCTGCCCAGTGAGATACCGATAGCAACGCCCAATGCCACGGCGATCCTCAGCCCATTGACGCTGATACTGCCACCGGAAACTTGGTTCGCCTTAATCGCTACAGCAATCAAAGAGGGCTCGGCTATCGTGGTGCTGAAACCAATACAAAACGCGAAAAGATAGACCCAGTAATAATCAAACCAAGCCAAAGCAAGACCAGAACTGATCTTAAACTCAGTCAAAAAACTTGGCTCGGTGAGTTGCATTGCCATCGTCTCCCCTAGAGGGAATAACGCGAGTTCCAATCCCATCAAAAAGAGTGATAAGCCAAGAATGACGTAGAAGAAACCGATCAGCACTTTGGCTAGGTTATTGACTGGCTTTCGTAATACCGCCAACTGAAAACCGAAGATGATGATCGCAATCGGGATCACATCCATCACAGTGCCGAGAAAGGTGTCGATAAATTGTTGAACACTGATCATGTCACCACCATCCCGTACACCATGACAAACATCATCGGCAGCAACGAAGCAAACGCGATCAACCCAAAACCATCTATCATCGGATTACGCCCTTTAATTGCCGAGGCTAAACCCACCCCTAACGCAGTTACTAATGGGACGGTGATCGTCGATGTCGTTACTCCACCAGAGTCATACGCAATTCCAATGATGTTTTCCGGAGCAAATGCAGTGAGCACGACCACTCCAATATATCCACCGATGATCATGTACTGGATTGGCCAACCTTTTAAGATTCTCAGCACACCGAGTAAAATAGCGATACCGACTGACAGTGCCACAGTAAAGCGCAGGCCATTGGCATACTGCTCCATTTCATCTAACGTATTGGGGATTACACCTCCCTCAGCTGCCACTTCTGCGGCTTCGGCAGCGACTGCGGTTAACGCTGGCTCGGCTATGGTGGTACCAAAACCCAAACAAAAAGCGAAGATCAATAACCAGAACACACTCCCCTTTCTGGCAAATGCTTGAGCCATCGATTCGCCAATTGGAAACAACCCCATTTCAAGGCCAAAGATAAAGAAAGTGAGTCCAAAAACGACGAGCACTAAGCCAGTCAGAATAGATAAAAGATGAGGAAGTGGCTCTTGTAAGACAGCAAGCTGGAAGAAAGCGATTACCGCCACGATTGGCAATAGATCCCTCAGGCTACCTAACATGGATCGAAACAAAGCAAGCACCGCCGTCATCGCAATTCCTTGTCGCTGATTATGAATTAATAATAATCATGGCAAATCCTTATCATTGCTTATGTGACAAATATTACGCAGTTGGTAACATATCCGAGTAAAGTGCATAAGTGTGATGACGGTACACATCCTGACTTGATGAATTTAATTTCACTCCTTTGTAAATTGAAAAAGGCGTAATTTGGGCATCACACGATTGAAACCTTATGATCGTTATAGTGATTTTTTCGTATTGATTGGCGACTAAAAACAAGCCATGTCTATAATTATGTTTAATAGGGAGATTGGTATGAAGATATTGTTAACGGGTGGTACTGGATTTATTGGCTCTGAATTGGTCAAGAGTTGGAACACTGACGACGTGACATTGCTGACGCGGAGTCCTGAAAATGCCAAGCAAAACCTAAATCACCTCAACCAGAACAACCTTCATTACATTCAATCCCTTGATGAGCTCAGTGATCTCAATGACTTTGATGTGGTGGTCAACCTCGCGGGTGAGCCGATTGCCGATAAGCGTTGGAGTACAGAACAAAAAGAGAGGATCTGTAACAGCCGCTGGCACATCACTGAAAAGCTGGTCGAATTAATTCATGCCAGTAGCAACCCGCCACACGCTTTTATTAGCGGATCAGCCGTGGGTTACTATGGCGATCAACAGCAGCACCCGTTTGACGAGTCACTGCAAGTAGAAGATGAAAGCTTTCCTCATAAAGTCTGTGCCCACTGGGAAGAGATAGCCAAGAGAGCACAATCAGAAAGCACACGCGTGATACTACTGCGAACAGGGGTTGTACTTGGCGAGAATGGCGGCGCACTCAAGAAGATGCTATTGCCTTATAAACTCGGCGTCGGTGGTCCAATAGGTTCAGGTGAGCAGTACATGCCATGGATTCACATTCTCGATATGGTGAGAGCCATCAATCACTTGTTGTCACTCCCCCACGCTCAAGGGGAATTCAATATGTGTGCCCCTCACCCTGTGACCAACAAACTGTTCAGCAGCACGTTAGCGAAACAATTAGGCCGACCGCATTTCTTATTCACGCCGAAATGGGCAATGTCGATTCTCATGGGGGAATCATCTTGTTTGCTATTTGACAGCATTCGCTCCAAGCCGAAGAAACTCACTGAGATGGGATTCATCTTTAGTTACTCAAGAATCGAGCCAGCACTAAAAAACTTGTTACAACATCAAGACTAATTCTTTACCCTAGAGCGATAGAGACTCTAATAAAGGATTAAGTGTGAACAAGTCGATTCTGATTACCGGTTGCTCAACAGGTATTGGCTATACATGTGCTCATGCACTTCAAAAGCGTGGTTTTCATGTCATTGCATCTTGTCGTGATCCACAAGATGTTCAACGCCTTCAAGATGAAGGCCTCACCTGTATTCAATTAGATCTTTCCAACCAAGAAAGTATTGAGCATGGCGCCAAGCTTGCTATTGATCTCGCACCTAATGGATTGTATGGATTATTCAATAACGGTGCTTACGGTCAAGCAGGGGCACTAGAAGACTTACCGACCCAAGGACTCAGAGAACAATTCGAAACCAACTTCTTTGGTTGGCATCATCTCGTCTGTCAGATCCTTCCGCACATGCGCGAGCGTGGCGAAGGTCGAATCGTACAAAACAGTTCCGTATTAGGTTTTGCAGCCATGAAGTATCGTGGTGCTTATAATTCTTCTAAATTCGCGATTGAGGGTTGGACAGATACCTTACGATTAGAACTGCATGGCAGCGGTATACAGATCTCATTACTGCAACCAGGGCCAATTGAGACTCAATTTAGAACCAATGCCTTGAAAGCGTTCAATAAATGGATCAACATTTCTGGCAGCGCCCACCAAGACGCTTACCAACAACAAAAAGATCGACTCGAAAAAGAATCATCGAATAACGCTTTTGTCCTGCCTCCAGAAAGTTGTATTGAGCCGGTATTCCATGCTCTCACCGCCGACAAACCCAAGCTAAGATACCGAGTTACGACCCCGACTAAAGTGTTCGCGGTATTGAAAAGGATTCTACCGAGTCGCTTGCTAGACCCTATTTTGAGAAAAGCTGCATAAATTACTAACTTTGAATGCAGAGTCGCAAACTTTAATGTAACGATGTAATTTTTCCGTAACAATAAGATGTCATGATTATCCTATCCCATCAGTTATTCCCAATTGATGGTTCTACTCTGGAAATCTCATGACTTTAAACCGCCTTAATTGGGTAGGTGTGGGTCTGGCGATTACGTTGTTTATTCTGTTTTGAGTATCTCACGCAACGCCTCACTGACTACCTCGATGATAACGCTATGCCTTCCATGTTGAGATAACAATTATATCAACATCGAAGCATAGCGTTTTTCTATTTTTGGTTCTTTTTATCCGAGATAACCGAGTTAGATCTTGAAGTTACCGACTAATCCCCCCATATTTGCAACGTATCCACAAAACAAACCTCAAGGAACGTAAATGCAATCTCCGCATATTGTTGAACTTAATGAGCAGAACTTTCGTCAAGTATTAGAAGGTTCGATGCAGACCCCTGTACTCATCCATTTTTGGGCACCAATGAGCCAAGAGAGCGCCCAAGTCATTCCTGAACTGCAAACTTTAACTCAGCAATACAACGGTGCCTTCACCTTAGCCCTGCTCAATTGCGAACAAGAGCAAGCTATTGCTAGCCAGTTTGGTGTTCAAGCACTGCCCACTATTGCACTGTTTGTTAATGGTCAGCCAGTCGATGGGCTCGGTGGCCCTCAAAGCATAGAAGCTATTGTCGATATGCTCAGCAAACACCTTCCTAGCCAAGATGAACTTACTTTGCGTCAGGCTCTTGAGCAAATGCAAGCTGGCGAGCACACACAGGCACTAGCAGCAATGCAGCAACTTCCAGCAGAGCTGACGAATAAAGGTGAAGTAAAACTGGCGATCGCAGAGTGTTTGTTAGAAACGCAACAATTTGACCTTGCTGAAACTCAGCTAGCAACTATCCCTCTTGAGTACCAAGACAACTACTACAAAGGCTTAGTTGCAAAGCTTGAACTTCATAAACAAGCAGCAGACAGCCCTGAAATACAAGCATTAGAAGCAGCTCTTCAGCAAAATCCGAGCGACGCTAAAACAGCATCTGAATTAGCATTGCAATATCACCAAGTGAACCGCAGTGAAGAAGCTATGGATCTATTATGGTCTTTCCTAGCCAAAGATCTTAATGCTCTCGATGGTGACATGAAGAAAGAGTTCATGGACATCTTGAGTGCGCTTGGACAAGGTAACCCAGTTGCCAGTAAGTACCGTCGACAACTGTACTCTCTGCTTTACTAGTTAAACCTAAAAAGCCGTAGATTAAACATCGAAAATTGACAATTCAATCAATTAGTTTATCGCATAATAGAATGTAAAATGGGCCATAAAATCAATGATTTATGGCCCATTTCTCGTTTATAAATTTGCTCAGAATTTAAATATGAGCCAGTATCAATACTGAACTATCAAAAACTCAAACTTGCAAAGGATTTTGTATGCCTATTGATACCTTGATTACTATCGGCGTCTTTACTGCCGTCGCACTGTTATTTATCTTCGCTGGCGTAAAAACCGTTCCACAAGGCAACAACTGGACCGTTGAACGCTTCGGGCGATACACACACACCCTTAAACCGGGTCTTAACTTAATCATTCCATTTATTGATAAAGTTGGACAGCGCATCAGCATGATGGAGCGTGTTCTCGACATCCCAGCACAAGAAGTCATCTCCAAAGATAATGCAAATGTGGTTATCGATGCGGTTTGTTTTGTTCAAGTTATCGACGCGCCTAAGGCAGCTTATGAAGTGAATGACCTTGAACATGCGATCCGTAACTTAACCCTCACCAATATCCGTACTGTGCTTGGCTCGATGGAACTGGATGAGATGCTGAGTCAGCGTGACATGATCAATACCAAGCTACTGAACATCGTTGATGAAGCGACAAACCCTTGGGGCGTAAAAGTCACCCGTATCGAAATTAAAGACGTACAGCCACCAGCAGACCTTACTGCTGCGATGAATGCCCAGATGAAAGCCGAGCGTAATAAACGTGCTGATATCTTAGAAGCAGAAGGTGTACGACAAGCTGAGATCTTGAAAGCAGAAGGCCACAAGCAATCAGAGATCCTGAAAGCAGAAGGTGAGAAGCAAGCGGCAATATTGCAAGCAGAAGCCCGTGAGCGTGCCGCAGAAGCAGAAGCTAAAGCGACAGAAATGGTATCAACGGCAATTGCTCAAGGTGACATGCAAGCGGTCAATTACTTCATTGCACAAGGTTACACCGACGCATTGAAATCTATAGGCCAAGCTGAAAACGGCAAGATCATCATGCTACCACTCGAAGCAACTGGCCTTATGGGTTCTGTTGCGGGTATCGCGGAGATGTTTGCACATAAGAATGACAAAGGTAGTAAGGACTAACTTATGGTCGAATTACTAGAACAAGTAAACCACTGGCATTGGTTAGCGTTTGGTCTAGCATTGTTAGCGCTTGAGCTAATTGGAACCGCTGGTTACTTTTTATGGATAGGCATATCTGCCATGCTGGTCGGTGCCCTATTAGGAGCATTACCAATTGGTTGGCAGATGCAATGGCTGTCCTTTGCTAGCTTCTCTCTTATTACCACTTGGTTGTGGTGGAGAAGACAACTCTCGAATGACAAGCAATCGGATGCAGGGCGAGAGTTAAACCAAAGAGAAAAGCAATTGGTAGGTCAAACCGTTATTTTAAGTGAAGACGTAAAGAAAGGTAGCTGTCGAATTAAGTTCGGTGACTCTTCTTGGTCAGCAAAGGCCAGTCAAGATATTCCATCTGGAACCGAAATTAAGATTGTCGCTTTAGACGGAATCGTTCTAATAATAGAACCTTTATAAACAAGAGCTATATGAAGCCTGCATTTTCAATAAATGCAGGCTTTTTCTATTTTTGAACCTTAATAATATTCGAATTATCATTGCGATAGATTGAATTGAAAAAAAAATAAGTTCTTATTTCGTAAAGCTAAAAAGTTTGATTGAGCTAAAAAGGTATAAGAAAGCCAGATTTCTTACCCAATATATATATGAATAGTTAACCTTACTCTCGCTTATTTATAATTATTAAAAATGTTAAGTCCGTCCAATTTTTGAAATTTTCTTTTCCTTGTCCATACTTTCAATTATCTCAATTAGAGATAAACCTAATGGAGTTTGTATGAGACATTTTTTAATAATTCTAACGGCTATTTTCAGCTTGTCATTTGGAAGCGCTCTAGCGAGCAGTCAGTCTCCTGGTAACGGAAACATGGGGCCTATCGTTAAGTGTTCAGATGGTAACGCAGTCACTCATGTACCACTGTTGATCTGTAAACATTACGGCGGAAAGGTGCTGTGATAGGTGCTGTGATAGGTGATTAAAGTCAGGCTAGTAATGAAATTGCTGCCTGACGATTATTTAGAACTGGAATAACCTAACTGCGGCCAGATAGATTATTCAAGATAGGACATTCCGTTGAAGTATCTCCAGGGCAGTCATGTACCCAAGATTGTAGCTGCACCTTCATCTTGTTTAACTCCGCAAGCTTCAACTCTATTTCATCTAACTTCTGAGTAGCCTTCTTCTTTACTTCGTAGCTTTGTCTGTTGGGATTCATTGCCAACTCAACCAGTGACTTACACTCATCGAGAGTGAAACCAACCATTTTAGCTCTCAAAACGAACTCTAACTGTTCGATATGAATCTCGCCATATTGCCTGTAACCATTTTCTGATCGGTGCGGTGGGCTCATCATGCCTTTACTTTCGTAAAAACGAATGGATTTCGCTGTTGTACCAACACGTTTCGCTACTTCACCAATATTCACAATCTTACCTGTAAGCCTAAAATGAAAAACCGCAGTACTGCTGTTATACAATACTGCGGTTGAAAAACATAGCTAGAGACTTACGTTAGAAGCCTACTCTTGCTCTAACAGCCAAATCATAGTTTGAGATTTTTCTTCACTGTCTAGCTTATTGAACCAGTATGAAACCATTTCGATCTCTTTTGAGCCTTCTAGTAATGCTGGGTTAGCGTTCTTACGGTTCTTGAATGCCCAATCTGTTACTGCAGATTGCTCTTCTTTGGTTGCTTCACCATACCAGTAATTCACCATCTCTTGTGCTTGTGATGCTTTTGGCTCTTCAGCAACTACTGCTGCTACTGGAACAGCCGCGACTGGAGCAACCGCGATAGCTGTATGATTATTTGCACCGTTATAAATTGTGTCGATATACGCCTTTGGTACGATAAAAGTCGTGCTCATGACTGAGTTTTGGCCTTCAAGCGTAAATTCTAAATTCTTTTGTCTTGCTTGCTGAATATCAGCGTCACTTAATGGAAACTTAATATATTGAGTCTTAGTACAGTGCTCGCTGCAGCTTTCTCTTGGTACTTGTCTATCTTCTAATTCTATCGTTTTACCAAAAAAACTAACCGTTTCGTACTCTTTGTAACTTTGGAAGTAACTCACGTCCATAGTAATTGAAGATTCTGGGGCAGTATTTGGTGTTACTTCTTTATTGTATGTAAAGTAAAGCGACGACTTGAGAATGTCTGCGCCTACATTTGCTCTATTTTCTGCTACGTAAGATTGACCGGTTACTTTAATGTAACCACCTTTGGGCTGCACATCAGCAACTGAGTCTGCAAAATTACTTTGTGAATCGAGTGAACTACAAGCTCCCAAAAATAATGATAATACAACGACACTAACTTTATTCATTATGACTAATTCCTTATGTTCACTATGGAAAAACGCTGGCAAAAAGATTTACCAGCGTTTTGATTTTAATTTAACTGTTTTAAGCAGATAACTTTAACTTAGAAACCGTACTCAAGACCAATGCGAGTTACGATATCTGATGAAACCTCACCGCGGTCATTGTCAGTAAAGCTACGGCTTGCTACACGTAGATAAGGTACAAAGCCATTATCCACGTACATAAGTTGACCAGAGATAGTATCACTCTTATCTGTTGCGCTCGCTTTTAGAGAAGAATTTGAAGCAGTTGTTCCAGATAACTCTGCATCATCATTCGCTGCGTAGCCTAGTTTAAAGCCCCATGGACCATTCCAGTATTGGCCAATAATAGAGTATGAGTCTTGAGTATATTTGCGAGAACCGTTATCAATTTCTTCGCCTTTGTATGCTGCTGCAATACCAAAGCCTGCTGGTAGGCTTGCTTCAAAGCCTACAATATAAGCGAATGTATCGTCTTTATAACCATCTACTGCAGCTGTACAATCAGGTGTACCTGGTGCATCAGGGTCAAATACACAAGACTTTGCTGTATCTCCAACAACACGAGTACCAGACTCAACACCACCCATAAATGTTACTTTTTCAAAGCTGTACTTAGCGCTCGCGCCAAAGAATTCTGAATCACGAGTCGCCGCGCCACCACCATTGTCGTTATCATCACGACCAACAGAAGCTGCAAAAGAGAAACCACCGAATTTTGGCGAATCGTAACGAACTTGGTTAGATTGACGATCGTAATGACCGTTGATACCGCCCCAATCGAATACAGAACCTAGACCAGGGTTAGAGAATGGCCAATCGACGATTTCGTATAATGGCGTAAGAACACGACCCACACGTAGATTACCCCAAGAGCCAGAAGCGCCAACGAAAGTATCACGGAAACCAAGCACACCACCTGAAACGCCGCCATGACCCCAGTCTGTGCTATCTACGTAGCCAGATTCAATCTGCATTGTAATTAATACGTCATCAAACATATCTTTATGAGCACGGAAGCCGATACGAGATTCATTCTCTACAGCGTAGCCACTGCTCGCATCATCTTGATCTGTTGTGTTGTAGTTAACTAGAGAGATAGCTGCAACACCGTATACGTCAACGTTGAAATCAGAGTTGATACCAACTTCTTTCGCCATTACGCCTGTCGATAAAAGTGCAACCGTTGCACCTAGTAGAGTACGTTTAAAAAATTTGTTTTCCATGGAATAAAACTCCTAAAAATGGATATAGCTGTTTGAATATTCCCCGCCTAAAGTTGGCCGCCGTAGAGAGAAATACCTTTTCTTGTTTGAGAACCCTAAACTCTGAATTCTCTATTTCCTTTCTGGTTATACACATCATGTGCATCCATGGCATTAAGACTAACTTCGCCCTCAAAAAGATCAATGAGAACTTAATTTTCATCTAAAAAAATATGAGTTGGTGCAAATTTAATAGGTACTTAGTGATCCAGATCGATAAATAGAAAAATCCTCACCAAAACAAAATCAATACCAATAAATTCAACAACTTGAGGTAATTATCACTTTGTAAAAATAGATATGACTCGCAATTATGATACAACTAGAATGGTATTTCATTAATGTTGAGCGGCATCACTGTCCCTTTTTGAGAGTTCGTATAGGTACAAAATTCTCAACAATTAAAAAGGCATCTAATTTGCAGCAGACACAAAAAAAGCACTCCCTTTAAAGGAGTGCTTTTGAGCTTTTTTTACCTTGGTTTACTTACGAAATAAGTGCAATTAGATCTTCTTCTGTTCTTATTTCGATACCTAAATCTTGTGCTTTAGTCAGTTTAGAACCAGCGGCTTCACCCGCGAATAAGATATCCGTTTTCTTAGACACGCTACCGGTTACTTTTGCACCTAAAGCCTGCAAAGCGGCTTTCGCTTCACTACGACCTAATTGCGACAATGAACCCGTCAACACAACCACTTTACCTTCTAACGGTAGCTCTTGGTCATCCGCAACAGCTTCGATTGCAGGCCAGTTAACACCAAGCTCTAGCAACTGCTCGACTACAGCTCTGTTTTTCTCTTGCGAAAAGAAGCTTGTGATGTGGCTAGCGACGATGTCACCAATATCTGACACTTCAACTAACTGTTCATGGGTTGCTGCTTGAACCAACTCCAACGTCTTGAAGTGTTGCGCCAAGTTCATCGCAGTTGCTTCACCCACTTCACGAATACCTAACGAATAAAGGAAACGTGCCAATGTTGTGTCTTTGGCTTTATTAAGTGCACTAACTACATTTTGCGCCGATTTAGGCCCCATACGATCAAGAACTGTAATTACGCCCGCGCTAAGCTTGAACAAGTCAGCGGGCGTTTCTACCATTTCACGGTCCACAAGCTGCTCTATCACTTTTACGCCAAGGCCATCGACATCCAACGCCTTTCTCGACACAAAGTGCTTAAGCGCTTCTTTACGCTGTGCCTGACACACTAGACCGCCAGTACAACGCGCTACAGCTTCCCCCTCGACACGCTCAACCGTAGAGCTACATACAGGGCAAGCATCAGGGAAAACAATGTCTCTAGCCGTTTCAGGGCGACGATCTAGTACAACAGCCACAATTTGCGGAATAACATCACCTGCACGGCGAATAATAACGCTGTCGCCTACCTTCACGCCTAAACGCGCAATCTCATCGGCATTGTGTAAAGTGGCATTGCTGACTGTCACGCCACCAACGAAGATAGGTTCAAGTTTAGCAACCGGCGTAATAGCGCCAGTACGGCCCACCTGAAATTCAACGTCATTGAGCAGTGTAATCTCTTCTTGAGCTGGGAACTTATAAGCAATTGCCCAACGTGGCGCTCGTGCAACAAAGCCAAGTACTTCTTGAGCCGCGATATCGTCGACTTTGATAACAACGCCATCAATCTCGTAAGCCAGAGCATCACGACGAGTCATAATATCTTGGTAATAGGCTTTCACGTCTTCGAGAGAGCTCAGTTGCTTAGTCTCGGGGCACATAGGTAAGCCCCAACCTTTAAGCTGTAAAAAGCGTTGGTAGTGACTATTTGATAGCTCAGCGCCTTGTACAACACCGACACTGTATGCGTAGAAAGCTAGCGGACGTTTCGCAGTAATACGAGAATCAAGCTGACGCAGGCTACCTGCGGCGGCATTACGTGGGTTAACAAATACTTTCTCGCCTTTCTTCAACGCCATCTCATTCAACTTATCGAAACCCGCTTTTGGCATAAACACTTCGCCACGAACTTCAATACGCTGCGGCCAGCCTTCACCTTGTAACTTAAGTGGGATAGAGCTGATCGTACGCACGTTTTCAGTGATGTTTTCACCCGTCGCACCGTCACCACGTGTCGCAGCCTGAACTAAAGTACCATTCACATAGAGTAGGCTAACGGCAAGGCCATCAAGCTTAGGTTCACAACAGAAAGTCTTGAGGTTAGCGGTTGGCGCTCTATCAGACATTCGCTTATTGAACGCATCCAAATCTTCATCAGAGAAAGCATTGTCCAGAGAAAGCATTGGGATCTCATGAGTCACTTGAGTGAAACCATCGAGAGGCTGACCACCAACACGTTGGCTCGGAGAATCTACCGTCACTAGTTCCGGGTTCTCTTCTTCGATCTTTAGCAATTGCTGCATTAATCGATCGTACTCGACATCAGGGATCTCAGGGCTATCTTCTACGTAATAACGAACGGCGTGATAATGCAGAGTTTCTCTTAACTGCTCTAAGGTAACTTGAATCGATTCTTTCATATCATTCTCTATCGTGATTGAAATATCAAAAAGGGCTCCCTTAGGAGCCCTTTTCTATAAATATAGATTATTTACAAGGCTAAACAATACGGCTAGGCATTCGATGCCGTCATAAAGTCTCTGATTTGCTTGCGGTAGTCAGATAAACGGTTTGGTGTCATTAAGTTGCGTGACTCATCCAACACGTTTCCGCCCATATCGTCAGCAATTTTCTGCGCCGCACTCAGCATCACATTGAAGTTTTGATCAGCTTGACCATAACAAGGCAACGTCATAAAGAACGAAATACCTTTAGTCGTGAAGTCAGCAGGATCATCATGTTCTAGCGTTCCTGGCTGCATCATGTTTGCAACGCTGAAAATAACCTTTGGCGCAAAGCAGTGGTAAATAGACATCTCACCATAAGTTAAACCGTTGTTCTCCATGCTGCGGAAAAGTTCAGTCCCAACGAATGGGATCTCTCCAGCACAGTGAACATTAAGAACGATCACTTCTAAACCAAGTTCTTCATCTGGTTTTGCTTCTTCAACAGTCGCACTTTGCGGAGTCACGACTTCTTTCGCAACAACGGGCTCTCTTTGAGTAAGCGTTTCGTTTGGAACGACTGGCTCATCAACTGTTTCAGAAGGCTCTTCAAACGAACCGTACTGCACTTTAAAGCCGGCATGGTTTTCTTTTTGCTCGTCAGTCAACTCAAAGCTTGGAACTTCAGGCTCAACGTCCTTCTCTTCCTCAATCACTTCAGGTTCACTTTCAACCTTAATTGGGTCTTCTACGCTGAAAGAAGGAAGATCATTTAATTCGATATCATCTTCGTAAGCTTCTTTCGCTTGTGGCGCTGTTAGCGGATCTGAGTCGATCAGCGGATCAGTATCAGAGGGTGAAACAGCAAAATCCGGCTCTTTACGTTCTTTTCGGATTATCTCAAAATCATCTTCTGGGGCGAATGAACGATTTGGAATAGTTTCGGCTTCATCTAAGCTGTCGTTATCAAGCTTACCGAGCGGCTTATCTCCAAACTTTGCTTTCCCTTCTTTTTTACTCGTCCATAGACCATGGAACAATAATGCGGCGATAGCTAATGCGCCAACAATAATGAGTACAAATCGCAATTCCTGCATTTTTCGCTCTCAGCTTTCTTAGTCAACTAGCTATAAACACGCTGTCACTAAGTTGGGTTAATTTGGCTAATCTCACTACTCTATCAAAAGTAGCCACTGTTTTAGAACAACTTAATACAATTAGTTCCTTACATGGTGTGATTTTCACCACGCTTTTTTTCTTAATTTCGGTCGAGTACACTAGACATGTTTGCTATTTAACCAAATTCACATGTGACCTAATTTAAATATGACTATTGAATCTGTTCCCCGCTCCGGCTTTGGCTATTTTATTTTCGGAATAAAAATCGCTTTATCACCGAGCATTCGTAAGTTTGTACTAATGCCACTTATCGCGAACGTGTTACTCGTTGGTGGTGCCTTGTTTTATATCTTCTCCAACCTAAACACTTGGATTGAAGGTTGGATTGGTGCATTGCCAAGTTTCTTGTCGTGGTTGTCATACATTTTATGGCCATTACTTGTGTTAACCGTCTTGGCCACATTCTCGTATTTCTTTAGCACGCTCGCTAACTTCATTGCCGCACCGTTCAACGGTTTACTCGCGGAAAAAGTTGAAGAGTTGTTGAGCGGTAAAAAAGTTAATGACGATGGTTTACTTGATGTCCTCAAAGATACCCCACGTATATTAGCGAGAGAATGGCGCAAGCTTGTCTACATTCTGCCAAAAGCGATCGGTTTATTCCTACTTTTGTTAATTCCAGCACTAGGGCAAACCGTTGCTCCGTTTTTATGGTTCATTTTCACAGCATGGATGTTAGCGATTCAATACGCCGACTACCCGTTCGATAACCATAAAATCAAATTTGATGACATGAGAAACAATTTGAAACAAAAACAAGGTAAGAGCTACAGCTTTGGCGCGCTTGTTTCTGTGTTCACTACTATTCCAATTTTAAACCTGATTGTGATGCCCGTTGCCGTTTGTGGCGCGACAGCAATGTGGGTTGCTGAGTTTAAAGACCAAGCTCTACGTTCTCGTCTATAGTTCTCGTCTCTAACCCTTTCTACACTTCCTAGTTTCGCCTATCTTTTTGAAGTTCTGATTTCAATAAAGATAGGCGTCAATTCTGCTACATATCTATATGATATAACTTTTTAATCCTTTTACCTTTTTTTCAACTTGTTTAATCTAAATTCAAGCTGAACAAACATCGAAAGACACTAGACGGTAAAGTGATTGATATACTACGTTTAGTTCTGTCATTAAATGAAGGAATATCGCATGAGCAAGATCTACGAAGACAACACCCTAACGATTGGTAACACACCTCTAGTCCGCCTTAACAAAGTAAGCAAAGGTAACGTCCTAGCTAAGATCGAAGCTCGTAACCCAAGCTTCAGTGTTAAGTGCCGTATCGGTTCTAATATGATCTGGGAAGCAGAAAAAGCAGGTACGCTTAAGCCAGGTATCGAGCTTGTTGAACCTACCAGTGGTAACACAGGTGTTGCACTTGCATTCGTAGCAGCAGCACGCGGTTACAAACTAACGCTAACTATGCCTGAATCAATGAGCCTAGAACGTCGTAAGCTGCTTAAAGCGCTTGGCGCAAACCTTGTGCTAACTGAAGCACCAAAAGGCATGAACGGCGCGATTGCTAAAGCAGAAGAGATTGTTGCTTCAGACCCAGACAAATACCTACTACTTCAACAGTTCAACAACCCTGCTAACCCACAGATTCACGAGCAGACGACTGGTCCTGAAATTTGGGAAGCAACAGACGGCGAAATCGACGTGTTTGTAGCGGGTGTTGGTACGGGCGGTACTATCACTGGTACGAGTCGTTACATTAAAGGTGAAAAAGGCAAAGCGATTACTTCAGTCGCGGTTGAGCCGGCTGAGTCTCCAGTGATTGCACAGGCACTTGCAGGTGAAGAAATCAAACCAGCTCCACACAAAATTCAAGGTATCGGTGCAGGTTTCATCCCTGGAAACCTAGATTTAGAGATTATTGACCGTGTTGAATCGGTAACTTCTGAAGAAGCGATTGAGATGGCTCAACGCCTAATGAAAGAAGAAGGTATTCTTGCAGGCATCTCATCTGGCGCGGCAGTTGTAGCAGCAAACAGAATCGCCGAACTACCTGAATTTGCAGGAAAAACTATCGTTACTGTACTACCAAGCTCTGGTGAGCGTTACCTAAGCACAGCCCTATTTGCTGGCCTCTTTACGGAAAAAGAGAACCAACAATAATATGTGGTCAAATCAATTTTTCGTCCAAAAAAGCCCCGTTTAGGGGCTTTTTTGTTGATCCCTGCCCCACCTTTGGTAATATCAGGTCTGTTTTATTTTTCGCTTCAAAATAAAAGAAGCAATAAACAAATTCTGAAAGTCATGAGTACTCAGCAAAAGACGACCATGGCTGGATAAAAATTTATAACCAGTCTAAGTTCTAACACGAACATGGCGTACTAGCCTCTAGCGCATTTGGGCTAAAGCAGTTAAGCTAATCTGGTTACAAACTTACAAAAAATAAATTAATTGGGGTATATAAAATGTACGAGAAGCAAGTAGAAATCACAGCAGAAAACGGTCTTCACACTCGTCCAGCTGCACAGTTCGTTAAAGAAGCAAAATCTTTCGACGCTGACATCACAGTGACTTCTAACGGCAAAAGCGCTAGCGCGAAAAGCCTGTTCAAACTACAAACTTTAGGCCTAGTAAAAGGTACTAACGTTACTATTTCAGCTGAAGGTCCTCAAGCTCAGCAAGCAGTAGACCACCTAGTTGCTCTTATGGATCAACTACACTAATACGGTCTCCTTCTTTCAAAGCCATTTTGCATAGCAAAGTGGCTTTGTTCGAAATAGATAGGAATAAGCGCGACATTAGTCGACGACTTAAAGTCACACACTCTCCCGTTTACAGTTGAACAACTAAGGTAAGGCTATGATTTCAGGCATCCTAGCATCTCCTGGTATTGCTTTCGGTAAAGCACTACTACTTCAAGAAGATGAAATTGTCCTAAACACTCAATCTATCTCTGACGACCAAGTTGAAGCAGAAGTACAGCGTTTCTTTGACGCTCGTAACAAATCTTCTCAACAACTTGAAGTTGTTAAGCAAAAAGCACTTGAAACTTTTGGCGAAGAAAAAGAAGCAATCTTTGAAGGCCACATCATGCTGCTTGAAGATGAAGAGCTAGAAGATGAGATTTTAGCACTCATCAAGAAAGACAAGATGCACGCAGACAACGCGATCCACACTGTGATCGAAGAGCAAGCTGTTGCACTAGAGTCTCTTGATGATGAGTACCTAAAAGAACGTGCAACTGATATCCGTGATATCGGTACTCGTTTCGTTAAAAATGCTCTAGGCATCAACATTGTATCTCTAGCAGATATCAATGAAGAAGTTATCCTAGTAGCTTACGACCTAACGCCATCTGAAACTGCACAAATCAACCTAGACTACGTTCTTGGTTTCGCTTGTGACATCGGCGGTCGTACATCTCATACTTCAATCATGGCACGTTCTCTTGAGCTTCCAGCTATCGTTGGTACTAACGATATCACTAAGCAAGTTAAGAACGGCGACATGCTTGTGCTAGACGCGATGAACAACAAGATCATCATCAGCCCTTCTGAAGCTGAACTAGCAGAAGCTAAGAAAATCAAAGCAGATTTCGAAGCAGAAGCGGCTGAACTAGCAAAACTAAAAGATTTACACGCTGAAACTCTAGACGGTCACCGTGTAGAAGTTTGTGGCAACATCGGTACAGTAAAAGACTGTGACGGTATCCTGCGTAACGGCGGTGAAGGCGTTGGTCTGTACCGTACTGAATTCCTATTTATGGACCGTGACGCGCTTCCTACTGAAGAAGAGCAATACGTTGCTTACAAAGAAGTAGCAGAAGCAATGGAAGGCGAGTCAGTGATTATCCGTACTATGGATATCGGTGGCGACAAAGACCTACCATACATGGACCTTCCACAAGAGATGAACCCTTTCCTAGGCTGGCGTGCAGTACGTATCAGCTTGGATCGTCGTGAAATCCTACGTGACCAACTACGTGGCATCCTACGTGCGTCTGCACACGGTAAACTACGTATCATGTTCCCAATGATCATTTCTGTTGAAGAGATCCGTGAACTGAAAAAAGCAATCGAAGAGTACAAAGTTGAACTTCGCGCTGAAGGCCTAGCTTTCGATGAAGAAATCGAAATCGGCGTAATGGTTGAGACTCCAGCAGCTGCTGCAATCGCACACCACCTAGCGAAAGAAGTATCTTTCTTCTCTATCGGTACTAACGACCTAACGCAATACACTCTTGCGGTAGACCGTGGTAACGAAATGATTTCTCACCTATACAACCCACTATCTCCTGCTGTTCTTACAGTAATCAAGCAAGTGATCGACGCATCACACGCTGAAGGTAAGTGGACTGGTATGTGTGGTGAGCTTGCTGGTGATGAGCGTGCAACGCTACTTCTTCTAGGTATGGGTCTAGATGAGTTCTCTATGAGCGGTATCTCTATCCCTAAAGTTAAGAAAGTAATCCGTAACTCTAACTTCGCTGAAGTTAAAGCTATGGCTGACGAAGCACTATCTCTACCAACAGCTGCTGAAATTGAAGCTTGCGTAGAAAAGTTCATCGCTGAGAAAACTCAGTAATCGCCAATCGCTTAATAACGTTAGACGGCTAAAAATAGTCGTCTAATTTGTTAGATTGGTATAGTATATTCTACAGAATAAAACTAAACGTTAGGAGCATGACACAATGGGTCTGTTTGACAAACTGAAAAAGCTTGTATCTGATGACAGCGCTGATGCTGGTGCAATCGAAATCATCGCACCTCTTTCTGGTGAAATCGTAAACATCGAAGATGTGCCAGATGTAGTTTTCGCTGAAAAAATCGTTGGTGACGGCATCGCGATCAAACCAGCTGGCGACAAAATGGTAGCTCCAGTTAACGGTACTATCGGTAAGATCTTCGAAACTAACCACGCATTCTCTATCGAGTCTGACGACGGTGTTGAGCTTTTCGTTCACTTCGGTATCGATACTGTTGAACTTAAAGGCGAAGGCTTCACTCGTGTAGCTGAAGAAGGTCAATCTGTTAAAGCTGGTGACACTATCATCACTTTCGACCTAGCGCTTCTAGAAGAGAAAGCAAAATCTACGCTTACTCCAGTTGTTATCTCTAACATGGACGAAATCAAAGAGCTGAACAAGCTTTCTGGTTCTGTAACTGTTGGCGAAACTCCAGTTCTTAAAGTAACTAAGTAATCTCGATTACTTATCTGCTTTAATTAAAACGCTACCTAAGGGTGGCGTTTTTTGTGCCTGCTATATAGTTCTAATGCCAGATTACCAGCCGCTTTGGCCTTATACCTAACAACTACAAATCCCCTTCTTCTTTGGGCCTCTCACGAACAGAGATCCCTGACATCTCGCTCGGTTCGATTCTGGGATGACGATTAAACACTATGGTTTAAGCCTGAGTGATTGTTACTCAAACCGACCTCTTCTATACAGTTAGCTATAGAGTCACCAATACCCAACTCCCGTCATTCCCTACAGTGAGGCACGAACGTGATAGGGAATCTCGCTTTCCAATCAACTACCAACACCACAACTCCCCTCTCTTCTCCAAATTTCAGGCAATAAAAAACCCAGCCGAAGCTGGGTCTGTTTAGCGCTCATCTCTCACCACGAGCTAATTTGTGGAAGCCTTACGTTAACACTTATGATTCAATAACGCTTAATAAGTCAACGTGGCTTTTTAATCGATTAACCTAGTAGGCTAAGTGCCGAGTTCGGAGCTTGCTTCGCTTGAGCAAGAATCGAGCTTGAAGCTTGAGAAAGGATCTGAGACTTAGTCATCTGAGTCGTTTCTTTCGCGAAATCGGTATCTTTAATACGGCTCTTAGATGCATTAACGTTCTCGTTAATGTTGTCTAAGTTGCTGATAGCGTGGTCAAAACGGTTTTGGAAAGCACCTAACTCCGCACGGTGGCTGTCTACGTACTTAAGTGCTGCATCGATTACTGCTACAGACTCTTGTGCGCCGCCAACAGACGTTACGTCGATAGTATCAACGGTTACGTCTTTACCCGCTTGAATGCCTAGCTCACCAGCAAGACCACCAGAGAAAGACACGTCGCCGCTCACTTTGTTGTTACCAGTGAACATTTGTAGCTTGCCGTCTTCAGTCACAGACGCTTTAACAGAATCTTGCTGACCGTTGATGTAAGTCGCTAGCTCTTCGATGTCGTCACCCGCTTTTGCGCTGATGTCGATTTCTTGTGCTTGACCAAAGTTGTCAGTGAACGACAATTTTAGGTCGTTAGAGCCCGCTTGTACGTTCCAGTCTTTGTCTTTAGCGTTCTCAGTTTGGTAGCTCTTACCACCCATCTGAGCGTTATCAGAGCGCATGTCTTTCAGTTGAAGCATTACCGCTTCACCGTTATCCGCACCGATTTGGAATGATTTAGTACCGTGAGTACCGTTAAGTAGCTTGTTACCACCAAAAGACGTCGTTTCCGCGATACGGTTTAGCTCGTCGTTCAGTGCTGTTACTTCTTCTTGAATCGCTACACGCTCAGATTTTGAGTTTGAGCCGTTTGAAGATTGTAGAGACAAATCACGCATACGTTGCAGGATGTTAGTCGTCTCGTTCATTGCACCTTCAGCTGTTTGTGCAATTGAGATACCGTCGTTCGCGTTACGTACAGCAACATCAAGACCACGACTTTGAACGTTCAAACGGTTCGAGATTTGTAGGCCAGCAGCGTCATCTTTTGCGCTGTTGATTTTTGAGCCTGAAGCTAGACGCTCCATTGATGTTTGTTGTGCGCTGTTTGCGTTGTTTAGGTAACGTTGCGCTGTCATCGCTGAAACGTTTGTATTTACATTCACTGCCATGGTGACTTCTCCAATTGATTTTCCGGTATAGCGGTTTCCGACGTCTCGGAAAACCAAGTAGTTATCTCTAAGTTACTTTTAATAACGGCGTGATTGGCGAAACCTTTAGGAAAAAAACAACAAATTTAAAGAAATAGCGGTAAAACAGAAGAAAGCGTGACTGGTCGTAAAATTATCGAAAAAAGATGAGAAAATCGCTAAAGTTGCCGGGAAGTCAGTCGAGTGAGAAATTGTATTTTTATTCGCCAAAAAGCACCGACCAAGCTGAAATGCTTTTATAAGATTGTAGGTAATTCATTAACCTAATAACGTTAAAGCTAGATTCGGCGCTTGCTTGGCTTGAGCAAGTATCGTTGTGCTCACTTGCTGCAGTATTTGTTGCTTGAGCATTTGAGTGGTTTCTTTGGCGTAGTCGGTATCTTTGATTCGACTGTTTGATGTCGCCAAATTCTCATGAACGTTTTCAAGATTGTTAATGGCATGATCAAAGCGGTTTTGCATTGCCCCTAATTCAGAGCGATGGCTATCGACATACTTCATCGCCGTATCCAAAATAGAGACGGCGCGCTGAGCACCACCCACATCCGTTACATTGATGTCATTAACTGACTCGTAATAGCCCGCTGACATCGAAAGCTCACTGGCTAATGAACCTGAAAAAGAGATGGTACCCGCGGTATCTTCACCTGACATATAAATCTGAAGTTGTCCGTCATCATTAACAGAAGCCGATAAGAGATCCGTTTGACCATTAATGTAAGTCGCCAACTCTTCGATATCATCGCCCGCTTTCGCGTTGATGGTGATCTCTTGTGGCTGACCAAAACGATCGGTAAACGACATCGTCATATCATTCTGGTTTGATTTCACTTCCCATGAATCACTGGCCATGCCATTAGCAACGTAGCTAAAGCCGCCCATGTTGATGTCATCAGTACGCATGCTTTTCAAACCAATCTGCACAGCTTCGCCCGAACTGCCACCAATCTGAAATGACGTACTACCAAAATTACCATTGAGAAGTTTTTTGCCACCAAAAGAAGTGGTCTCTGCAATACGATTCAGCTCATCGTTTAAGGCGGTAATCTCTTCTTGAATCGCCGTTCTTTCCGACTGGCTATTTGAACCGTTGCTTGCTTGTAGAGACAAGTCGCGCATGCGCTGCATGATATTGGTGGTTTCATTCATCGCGCCTTCAGCGGTTTGCATGATAGATATACCATCATTCGCATTACGCACAGCGACATCAATACCACTCATCTGCGCTTCCAAGCGGTTCGAAATTTGTAGCCCTGCAGCATCGTCTTTAGCGCTGTTAATACGACTCCCTGAAGCCAAGCGCTCCAAAGATTGGTTCAGCATGTTATTGGCATTAGAGAGGTTTCTCTGGGCCACCAGCGCTGAGACATTGGTATTAACAGTTATAGCCATAGACCTTCGCTTACAAAAAGAGGAATAAAACTCACGATTGCTCTTATATCGACCAATTCATATAAAGCTTTAATAAAAAAGGAGCCCTGAGGCTCCCTTTGTTTATTCTTTTTGAGACGACTTACTTAATCGTTAATGCACTCAACATCTCAGTTGAAGGAGCAAAGTAATACGCGCCAGTCACCGCTTTAGTAAAGCGAAGCAGTTGGTCTGTTTTGCCATCAGTTACGCCGTACATGCTCTCTAACATCGCATCGAAGTTATGACGAACGTTACAGTAAGCAATGAACAATAAGCCGTGGTCGCCCGTAGCAGTACCGTAAGGTAGACTGTGGCGAACAATCTTAAGCCCCTTGCCTTCTTCTTTGATATCTACACGACCAACGTGAGACGCTGCTGGAACATCATCGAGCTCGATTGAATCAGGCTTAGTACGACCAACCACTTTTTCCTGCGCCGATACATTCAATCGGTTCCAAGCTGGAAGGTTATGAACAAAGCGCTGCACCATCACGTAGCTACCACCCGCAAATTCACCTTCAGGAACAATCGCGACTTCAGCGCGCTGTGCGTCTTTCGGGTTTTCAGTACCATCAACGAAGTCCGTCATGTCACGAGAGTCTAGGAAGCGATAACCGTAAGTTTCATCAACCACTTCAACATCAGCTGCTACTTCAGATAGCAATTTACGCAAGATAAAGAAGTGCAGATCATGTCGGTTTGAATGACAGTGAATCAGAACGTCAGACAGTGTGCTCGGTGCTGTGATATCACCTTCACCCAGCACAGGGAAGTCGATCAAATCAGCGGGCGCTGCTTGCTCGAACCTATCCCAAAAAGCTTTTGAGAACGCAACCGATGCCGTTAAGTTCGCATCAGGCTGAGTTTGGTTTAGTTCGTCGATTAGAGTCGGAAGCTTTTGAATTTCTGCTAGTACATTAGCAGTATTAGCGTTCACTTTAAGTTGAACGTAAAGCGCGAAAGGCCCAGCTTCAGGCAAAATAGCACTTTGAACGTTAGGCTGCTCATTTGAAACATTAAGCATAGATTATTCCTTCCAGTTTTAGCTTCTAAGTATAATTGTGAATGGGACAAATGTTTTGATGAGAATCAGTCTTCGAGCTCAACCACTTTAAAGCAATCCCTTGCAGCATGGCTATTGGTTAGATAAAGCGCTAACCACAGCAGCAACAATAGGGTGATGCCATTTGACCAACGGAACCATCCGTTATCCAAATAGATTAAATAAATCGTATGGGAGCCCTGTGCCAAGATAGCCATCATGGTAACCCAACGTCCCCATGACACGACTTTGTTAAGGCGCTTTCTATCTGGCGATCTTAGCCCAAATAACCACATCAGCAGCAAACTAGGCACACTCAACGCGATCCCGACATAAAACATCTGATGGTCTGGGTAGATTATCTCAAGAATATCGGTTCCCGATTCTCGGCTTGCGCCTGCAACAATGAAAACGACCAAGGCTTTCGCAAGAAACAACCAACCTAGCCAGAGCAAGATTGGAGCTTTCAAAAAGCCGTGCTTGTCGTATTGTTCTATGGAGTACCGCACAAATCTCACTTTCACTTATTTTCAAACCAACACTTTAACGCAAATCATTCATACTTAACTAGCTTTGCGTTATCTTAGTAGCCAATCCGTTTTAATTGTCGAACTCAGTATGAAAAACAAAACTAATACGCCCTCTGTTGAATCTCAACAGGAAGCACTGAAGATAGCCAAAGCGACTCAAAAGCCAGCTCAAACCAAAGAACAAACTAAACTGATTGCTCAGGGTATCGAGAAAGGCATCGCACTGTACAAGAAACAGCAAAAAGAACGCAGCCGCCAAGCCGATAAAGCGAAGAAGCGCGTACAGAAAGAAAAACAGACTCAACAAGCTAATCAACACCAAGAAGACACGATCGAAACAAGTGTTGAAACACCATCAAATCACGCCACTAAACTGCCGTGGTTACTACTGTTCGCAAGCTGGGTAGGCTTCGCGATTTATTTGATGCAATAGCAGGGTAAACGTATGAAAAAGGAATTAGTCGCTTTGGCTATGAGTGGCATGTTACTCGGGTGTACCAAACCCACATCAACGCCTCATAGTAAAGCGGACAAGGTACAAATGGATTACCACGGCCTGATTAACATCGAGCAGTGTGAGTATAAAGGGGAAATCACTGGCAGCGAAGGTCATTGGTACAGCTACTTGTTCTTTCCCAATGACGCCCTGATTCAAGGTGCGATGAATGAGCTTAAATCGAATGCCATTGAGCTAGGCGCAGACACCGTCATCTTTACCCTACCCCAAGATTTCAGCACTTCCGTGACTATGCTTGGTACCGCCTACCTGTGCGAGTAAGCAACTAAAGCGGCATATCGATATGCTTTGATTTTATGACACCCAAAAGAAAGCCAGCTTTCGCTGGCTTATGCACTAAATCCAAGGCTTGTTGCTATATCGCCTTTACGCTGGATAACCCATTGACTGTCAAATGGCCCCCAGTCGGATAACTGGTAATAGCCATCATTATGACGTCGCCCATCTTGAACAAACATAAGTTCGATACCGATCCCCGGTAACGCCTTGAGTACATCTTGAATAGTACGACGAGGCCACCCCGTTTTTTCGATGAGTTTAGGCACATTTGGCCTATCAAGGCTTTCCACTAACAATGCTAAATATAGCCGCCTTGCAAAAACAGGACTCAACTCCATTGACACCTCCTATATATGTGCAGCTCAATTATTTCTTTTTTCGCTGACAACATGTTGAGGCTGATCAATAAGTCTCCAATAGTGACATTTTCTTACGCTTTTTTTTCACTCTATGAAATATTCATCACTCTATTTTGTCTGAGTTGCTGCTTCCTGATAGGATTCAACTCATAACAATGAAATAAAATCACTCAAAGGAAGAATAATGACTATCACCATGTTTGGTATCCCAAATTGCGACACCATTAAAAAAGCAAAGAAATGGCTCGAAGCTGAAGGTATCGAGTTCGAATTTCACGATTATCGCAAACAAGGCATCACAGAAGAGCTAGTAACAAGCTTCTGCTCTGAGCTAGGTTGGGAGCTTGTGCTAAACAAACGTGGTACGACTTATCGCCAACTTTCTCAAGAACAGAAAGACACCCTAACAGAAGAAAAAGCGGTGACTTTGCTAGTTGAACAACCTGCCATGATCAAGCGCCCAATCTTAAAAGTTGAAGGTAAGCTTCACATCGGATTTAAAGCCGACCAATACGCGGCTATTTTTGCTTAGATCGTTGTATTTACATAGACAGACAACTGGACGTTGATCATTGAATCAGCTTCTAAAAATTAATGACTAGACGTTTTATTTAAACAAGGAATTCAAGGATGACAGATAGCCCAACTTTGGCTCTGGCAAAAGACCTAATCAGCCGTCAATCGGTAACACCAGAAGATGCAGGCTGCCAAGACCTGATGATTGAACGCTTAAAAGCACTCGGTTTTGAAATCGAAGTGATGGTATTTGAAGATACGACCAACTTCTGGGCTCGTCGTGGTACTGAAGCACCTCTGTTTGCTTTTGCTGGTCACACTGATGTGGTACCTGCAGGCCCAATCGAACAGTGGAACACTAAGCCATTCGAACCGACTATCGTAGACGGTTTCCTACATGGCCGTGGCGCTGCTGATATGAAAGGCTCTCTGGCTTCAATGATTGTTGCCGTCGAGCAGTTCATTGCCAAACACCCAGACCACACAGGCTCAATTGGTTTCCTGATCACTTCAGATGAGGAAGGTCCTTTCATCAACGGTACTGTACGTGTTGTTGAAGCATTAATGGCGCGCGGTGAAAACATCGATATGTGTATCGTTGGTGAACCATCGAGCACTGAGTTCGTGGGTGATGTCGTGAAGAACGGCCGTCGTGGCTCTATCACTGGCGACCTAACGATTAAAGGCACACAAGGTCATGTTGCCTACCCTCACCTAGCAAACAACCCAGTACACAGCTCTCTGCTTGCTATTAATGAGCTAGCAACAACTGAGTGGGATAAAGGTAATGATTACTTCCCGCCAACCAGTTTCCAAATTCCAAATGTGAGTGCGGGTACTGGTGCTTCAAACGTGATCCCTGGTGAGTTTAATGTTCAGTTTAACCTACGCTTTAGTACAGAGTTAAGCAACGACATCATCGTTGAGCGCATCACAACGACACTCGACAAGTATGATTTCGAATACGACCTAAGATGGACATTCAATGGCGACCCGTTCTTAACAGACGCAGGTTCACTGCTTGATGCTATTGTCGATGCAGTAGGTCACGTCAATGATGTGAAACCAGCACTGCTAACGACTGGCGGTACATCTGATGGTCGCTTTATTGCACGTATGGGCGGACAAGTGGTTGAACTAGGTCCTGTTAACGCAACGATTCACAAGGTTAACGAATGCGTGAAAGTGGCGGATCTAGAGAAACTAACTGACATGTACGAAAGAACATTAGTGAACCTATTCGCTAAATAGTCTTTCATCAGCGATTCATAGCATCCAATTATTGAGAGACTCGTTATGACACCAGAGCAGCTTACCGGACAATCAGATTCTCATCTAGAGCCTAGCCTGATCGGCACCAAGACCTTCTTGGTCCACAGTGAGGTTAAGAATGACCTGAATAATTTGATTGAAGCTGCTCAGCTCGCTGGTTTTAAAATGGAGATTGCCAGTGGCTTTCGCGACTATGAAAGGCAATCTCTGATTTGGAACCGTAAGTTTTCTGGCGAAGCTCCGATATTAGATTCAGAAAGCCAACCTCTTGATGCTTCAAAACTGACCGAACAACAAAAGCTATCGGCTATCCTGAGATGGTCTGCGCTTCCCGGCGCGAGTCGTCATCATTGGGGTTGTGACTTCGATGTCTTTGCTCGTAACCACTTACCTGAAGGCATACATCTGCAATTAGAACCATGGGAATACCTTACTGGCCACCAGCAATCGTTTTACCAATGGCTATCAGTTCATGCTGCACAATTTGGTTTCTTCTTTCCTTACAGCCAAGATTTGGGTGGTGTGGCGATCGAACCATGGCATATCAGCCATCGCAAAGTATCGGAGTCGTGTTTATCACAGTTATCTCCGACTTTACTTGGCAAGCAACTCCAATCTAAGCCAGTATTAGGGTATGAGATTATTATGGAGCAGCTAGACGAGATCTATGCACGCTTCGTAGCGAATATCAGTCATTAGGAGCGCTTATGTTGGAGTGGCTTACAAACCCTTGGGTTATCATCATCATCGTAGTTAGCGTTGTTGTGGGTAACATCGCAGCGCTCAAACAGACAGCCAATATGGATCTGACGGGGCGTGGTAAAACTGAGCGAGATTTAGATAAGCTCAATCGCTTGGATAAACTTAACCAAGAGAAAGCTGAAAAAGAAGAATCCAAAGACAATAAAGACGCATAGCCTTTTGCTTTGGCTAATCAGCTTGATTGACCAATTTTGATTGACCAATGTAGCCTGATGACAACGAATACAATAAAAAAGAGGACACAGTGTGTCCTCTTTTTTATTTGCTTTTGCTAATCACAAGGCTGATTTAACTCAGCTTGTGACGGCTTGAATGACTACTCAGCTTTCGCTTCTTTGTCATCTTTGGTTTGGTCAGCAATATGCGCTAATACCGGAACCATAGACTTAAGCAGCTCTTCTTCTACTGGCTTACCTGATGCATCCGTTACGTTGATTGACGTACGGTTGCCAAGGTCACCAAATAGGAAGTTGTAAGTGCCTGGCGCTAAGTCGATAGGCTGTAGGCCAATTTCTTCCCAGAACTCATCATCTGGTGCTGCGTACTTCGCCTTCACCGTACCCTGAGATTGATTGCGTTCTTCAAGCTCAAAGCCCATTTCAGGCAACAAGTTAGGCAGACGCTGCCAGAATACATTGTATGGCGTACGAGCAATAATCACAGGGAAACCACTACGGTCAGCACCCATTGAAATTGGAATACGCTTCACCAACTCTTGCGCTTTCAGCGCCGCTTCAGCACGAAGGTTTTCATCGTACTTAGCCATAACTAGGTTGGTCAGGAACGCGTTGTAACGCTCTTTATTGGTTGCCGTTACTGTTTTCTCTTCAGTACCTTCACGCCAATCAATCAGATTAATCTTGAAGCCATGACGGTTGTTTGCTTGGAAGCGAGAGATAGAGTAACGACTACCAATCTCTACGTCTTCATCTTCAGAAACCCAAGTTACCCAATCGGTCTCAATCTCATTCTCTGATTGCTCACGAATACCAATACCACGTTGAGCCAGCATATCTACAGCCGTTTGCCACACGCGGTCTGCCTCTTCTGCGCGAAGAAGCCATAGTGTCACTTCACCGTTTTGACGCTCAGCACGAGCACCCGGGATCAGTTCAAGAACCTGTTGCGGTGGACGAATATCCACTTCACGACCAGTACCACCACTGAATTCACCGCTTGGGATGTCAAAATTTGGGTAGAACTGAGGCTGAGCATCTACAGGCAATTGCCATTGTGAAAACTCAGGTGTTTCTAAGTATTCGAAATCATCTTTGGCTTGGCGACGTTGAGTCGGGTTGCCAGAACATGCTGTAAGAACGAAAACAGCCAGTGACCCAATCACTAGCTGGTGAGAATACTTCATTTATACTCCTAAATGCCGAAGGTTCGCTTCGGCATCACTTCATACGTTTTAGTAAATGCACGCTTCAGTCATTGCTTGAGCAACAACAGGTTGAGCTGGCTCTGACAGTTCAGTCAGCGGTAGACGTAAGCCACCTTCAGCAATCAGACCCATTTTATGAACCGCCCATTTTACGGGAATAGGGTTAGACTCAACGAACAAATTCTTATGTAGAGGCATCAAACGCTCATTGATCGCTTCCGCTTCTTCAAACTTACCTTCTTTTGCTAGCTTGAACATGGTTGCCATATCAGCGGCTGCAACATTGTTCGTTACAGAGATCACGCCATCGCCACCACGCTTAACAAATTCTAGGCCTGTTAAGTCATCACCACTTAGTAAGATAAAGTCTTCGCCACAAAGTTCACGGTGAATTGCAATTCTGTCGAGATCACCCGTCGCATCTTTCAGTGCAACGATGTTTTCGATCTCAGCAAGACGAGCAACCGTTTCTGGCAACAAGTCTACCGCAGTACGACCTGGAACATTGTATAGAATTTGTGGAACGTCACTGACTTCAGCAATCGCTTTGTAGTGTTGGTACAAACCTTCTTGAGTCGGTTTGTTGTAGTAAGGCGTTACGCTCAGGCAACCAGCAATACCAGAACCATTCAACAAACGGCTGAATAGAACAGATTCATGAGTTGCATTTGCACCTGTACCAGCGATAACGGGAATACGACCATCAGCAAATTCAACGATCTTGTTGACGACTTTGACATGCTCTTCAATAGTGAGTGTTGAAGACTCACCTGTTGTGCCAACCGCAACCAGACCATCACTACCTGCAGCAATATGGTGCTCAACTAACTTTTTAAGGCTGTCGAAATCCACTTCACCATCTGTATTAAATGGCGTAACTAGCGCAACGATACTTCCTGAAAACATGTCTATCTCCCTTAATTTATTCTTTTTGCATGTTACTGTAAGCCAATCAATAAACACAAGACATTAAAGTGGCTTACCGGCAACATCTGCATTAAATATTGTCGTATGTTTGAGGTAAAACGACTTCTAACGGCGTTCTACCTAGAATTTGGGTAACCTGCACTCAATCTAGCGGATAGCACATCACTGGATGTCAGTAACAAGTAAGCTGTGCTCTCATCGCTCTATCTCATTTTTTAACGCGCTCGATATTCTTATCATTGGTTGCATGTTCGAAGCAAGGTCGCACATAAAAAGCCCCGCACGCACGCTTATTCCACGAGCTAACTGTGCTAACATGCATGAATCAATGGAATATAAAGTAAAGAGACGTGATTTTATGACTCAACATCTAGTAATCACAGCTGTGGGCACTGATCGCCCAGGTGTATGCAACCAAGTGGTTCATTTAGTCACCCAATCAGGCTGTAACATTATTGATAGCCGTATCGCCCTGTTTGGCGAAGAATTTACGCTTATCATGCTGCTGTCTGGAAAGGCAAACAACATTACCCGCGTTGAAACCACCTTGCCCTTGCTTGGACAAGAGCACGACTTGATTACGATTATGAAGCGAACCTCAACTCATGATGTTATTGAGAACTCTTACACAGTAGAGGTGTTCGTTGAGTCAGACGATAAAATCGGACTTACTGAGCAGTTTACCCAGTTCTTCGCAGACCGAAACATCGGCCTCGATTCGTTAAGTGCACGAACCATCAATAAATCTAAGGTTCAACTCGACAACGACCAATTCCATATCTCTATTACCGCTTCTGTGCAATCAGAATGTAATTTGATGCAGCTACAAGAAGAATTCGATTCGCTGTGTCAGAGCCTATCAGTCCAAGGCTCGCTCAACTTTATCAAAAACAGTCTTTAAAAAGGAAATGTCATGAATACGCTAACGGCTGGTGTTCCAGCACCTGCTTTTTCTCTTCCAGATCAAGATGGCAATATCGTATCTCTTGGTGACTTCAAAGGTAAAAAAGTACTTTTCTATTTTTACCCTAAAGCAATGACTCCAGGTTGTATTGTGCAAGCGGAAGGCCTGCGTGATATCAAAACACAGCTTGATGACCTAAACGTGGTTGTTCTAGGTGTGAGTGTTGACCCAGTAAAACGTCTACCAAACTTCGTTGAGAAGAAATCTCTAAACTTCACCCTGCTATCTGATGAAGACCACAGCGTTGCTGAACAGTTTGGCGTTTGGGGCGAGAAAAAATTCACCCTTAGAAATTTCTCATGACGGAAAACCTTGATGTTTTTTTATGACAAATCTATCTTTGATATGTGGGTAACATATCGAGGAAAGTTTTGTGATAGAAACGCATGAAGAAAAATGTTCCGATGTTTATGATGACTACCGACTGCTTTCTGTCGAGGTCGATACATTAGCAAAGCTGACAATTTCAGAGAGTACCGATACTGAATCTGGAGAGGTGACGTACTCTCCCTGCCTTTCTCCTTCCAATCTGAAATCTCGTCTAAAGAAAACCGATATCATCATTACCCCTGGTGGGACGGTTGTTTATCCGCAATCTCTATATCTAGTGTCTAAATTGCGTGGTGAAGCAGCAGTCAAAGATACAGGATCAATTGCTAAAGGCTTATTGGCTTATACTCGTTACTTAGATTCAACTCACCACTACCAAACTGATCAATATGGTGTGGAGATTCCACGTGAATACCTAACATATAAAACCCTCTCAAAGTATGAAGAAGAAGGGGCTCCTTGGCGATTTTCTGAGTTTCTGCTTGCAAACTGCAATAATATTGAAGGTGCTAATGGCGATGAAGCTTTTAGTTTATCTACCGCTAGAAGTTATATGAGTGCCGTGATTGGGTTCTATAAATGGATGCAAAAATACGGCTACATCAAAAATGACGATCATAATGTTGTTACCCACTACACAACTGGAACAGTGCATCAAGAGTTAGACCAACACGATATGTTGGCTCACACAAAACCCAGCTCTAAACGTACTTATGAAACATCCAATATCATGAAGATGTTTCCTAAAAAAGAAAACACACCCGCCCATAAAAAGCTCAAGCCCATGCCCTCTGAGCACAAGACTTTATTTAATGAACATGTCAATTCGCTCCCAAGGTCGACTGAATTAATCTTCCGACTATGTGTTGAGGCTGGGCTAAGAATTGATGAAGCAATTCACTTCCCCGCTCACAACATAGGAAAGGCTGACTACAGTGATTTAGATGCAGTACCAATCAAAATTACTCGCACAAAATTCAGTAAGCCTCGCACCGTAGAAGTTCCCATAGAGCTGTACGAAGAGCTAGAGATATACAAAGAAAGTAACGCACGACTTACGAACCTAAGCAAACGCAATGAACTTGTTCAGGCAGGTGAGATTTTAGATGCCGTAGATTACCTATTTATTTCAAATAAAGGGACGCCATATTCCGGTAATACTTTAGAAACGCACTTTTCAAACCTTCGAAAACAGATACGCAAACTCGACTCTTCTTGGTATTACCGTATTCATGATTTACGTTCTACCTTTTCAACTCATTGGCTTTGGCAGGAATCACAAGAGCGTACTGTTAGCTATGACTTCCTTATGGATGAATTGGCTGATTTAATGGGACACGCAAGCACGTCAACCACTGAAAAATACATTAAATTCATGAATAAATTGGACGACCAAATCAACATGGCAAAAGCGAAAAACCGCAAAATAAACGGAGGTTGGGCATAATGGCGAAAAGTAAAATTGCAAGACAGTCCAAATCCGTTAAGCGTGTACGCAACAGTCAAAATGTTATTCCTTTGAATTTTGAGATTCCCTATAAAGGCTCTAAATCAACAAAGGTAGAGCAGTTCGATGTATCTCACCTATTGTATTTTGGGACTAACAAAGAAAACGAAAAAATAGGCAGCCGAACCGAATTTATCAGAAATTTTTGCAAAAAAACTCAGCAATATGTCAACAATGGCAAGTCAGCACGAACCGTCACAACATGCTACGAGAACTTCCGCGCCTACCTCGTTTTTTGTGATGCGCTGAATGTTGACCCATTCACCGAAAGTGGTTATTTGAAGTATGCAGGCAACGATGGTGAGTTAAGACATCGTATCAAGATGCTTAACCCTTCAAAACGCCTATGGGAATACACTCATGGGGATGAGTTAGGCATTAAAGAATCGAGTGTTGTAGGACTACTTTCATCCCTTCGCACTGCGCTTGAATGGTGCGGCTTACCTGTTTCCGATTGGGCTAGGAATCACCGAGCGTTTGGAGGAGAACAAACGCCGTTCAAAGGGTACTCAGATGAGGAAGAAAAGCTTCTGGTCACACGATTAGAGGCATTATTTTTCACTCTTGCGCCACAGCTCATTGCCGCTAAAGAAAACAATACCCCTCTACCAGAAACCATGCCTTTTATCATAAGCCTTGGCTTGCATGAGGAAACAATCCAAATCCCGACATCATTGGAAGCACGAGCTGGGATACCAAGCAAAAGGGGCATTGCTGTAAATGCTGGCGCGGCCTTTAACCTTACGATGGGTGCCGCCTATCACTTAATGTGCTTTTTTACCTCACTGAACGACAGCAACATTCGACAAACCGCCCACCCAATTGACGTTAAAACAGGAGAGCGAGATAAGAGTCTGCAAGTAGTCAAGATTTCAAGCTATAAGCCTCGCTCCAGTAGTGGTGTCGATGCTCTGTTGGTGGGTGAGCCGTTTGACGTTGATAAACGCGATGGCGTGAAGTTCATAAAGTTATTAGAGCGCTTGTCCAAGCTCTACGGCAGTGGTGAAGATGGTTCTGAGTTAATTTTTACCCTTAATAATCACGATGTAGCCGATGATCATTTTAATTTGGGAGAACTAAATAAACATCTCGTTAGCCAACTGCACCTGCTATCGCCCTATCGGGCTGGTAGCCTACCTTGGTTTAAAGAGCTGTTTTACGCCTACCGAAATCACCAAGCCATCACGTTAAAGAAGGTCGTGAATAATTTAGGTCGCACGGTTGCTTATAAAGAAATACAAACGCTCTCCAAAGCCAAAGCAACACAAGGGGCGACCAACAGTGCCTACTGCATTTTATCTTGTTACACAGACCTGCCGCTTAAAGGAATTTCACTTCCGCTCACCTACTCCGAAAGTGATAACGATGGCAATGTTGTCGTTTCTTTTTACTATAGAAATGGTGAAATGGGATGCTTCAAAGCCCCTGCTTCTGATTTAACACTTATCAAAGATATAGAGCTATATGCAAAAGAAAAAGCAGACAAACAGCCTAAAAAATACGAACGGCTGCTTTTAGCTAGAACTAAATCTGATGTTCCTTCTGGTTGGGAAGGCATTAGCCCTATTTCAGCAAGCCTCATTAAGAAATGGTCTGTTGAATCCAACCATTACTATCTCTCTCTTTCATCAAGTCGCTGGCGAGAAATGAACAGCAATCAAACCTTTGCCGAAGGAGGCATTCAAGCCGTTCAAAGCTTGCTCCAAAACAAGCGAGAAACAATAGAGAGAAGTTACATAAACGGGCTTCCATCACTTAATAAAGTCATTCTATCTCAAGGTGTCGAAGTCATCGAAAATCTCTTTGACAATAATTTAGAGCAAGCAAAAGACACTGTGGCTAAAAGGCGCGGTATTCCGATGCTGACATACGAGGAAGGTGAGAAAAAGCGTACAACTAACCCCAACGGAATAGCTTGCGATGGGAAACAAGTCATGATTGATGGTAAGAATACACAGCGTGAAACGAACTATGCGCTAGGCGTAAACTTACCTTGCGCCGAGTTTGATATGTGCCACAAGTGCCAATCTGCCAAAGCGGTAGATGAAATTGATGCTATATATAAGCTTATTTCATACATCGATGTTTTTAAGGAAGGGCTTGATATGTTCCCTGATTCAAAAGGGGATGCTCTAGAAAAAATCGAAGCGTTTGAGTGTACGCTGGATGGGGCAAGTGATGATGTATTCGATGAAGCCATGAAAAAATTCAATACCCAAGGTCGCCATCCAAGAGTGTCCATCGACCATGCAATTCTATCTATGTAGTTACGGAAGCTCACATGATAAAACTCTCTGACCTAGAACACCAAAACAAGCTTCTTAAAGCACAACAAAACGTTGGCGCTCATACAAATTACTTAATAGATGTCTTAAAGCCAGCGATTGAGCGCGGCGATTGGGATGAACTCGAAGCTCTTGATATAGGCTTTACGGTGACAGGTGAATCGCTAGGCAAAATTGCCGATGATGAGGCATGGAGAAACTTGCAGTATCATATTGACCCGCAAGCAAACACACCCCGAACCCTAGAGTTTACCAACGATGGTAGAGTGATTGAGCGCAACCTAAAAAATGAGCTTATAGTGCTCATCCTTAAAATGATGTGGCTTTCACCTCGTGACCATTCTTTTGATACTCTTTATTATGCGCTAACTGACCTTAAGAAAGTCATCAACCCAATTTTAAATGCAGGACTTAACACTCTATCAGTGCTTAACTTTGACCGACTCGAAACTTGGGTGTTAACAGGCTGTACCGATATCGACTTTGAAAGAGGGAAAATTTACAGCGGGTTAAATCGCCTTTATGTAGAAGCCAAAGGCTTGCCATTTGAGGTTAACCTTAATAAAAAACTTAACGCGTCAGATTTTGGCTTAGCCCTTAAAGAACCTAAACAACATACCGTCATTCCACAAAGGCTCTACTATATGGGGCTTCAAAAGTCGGAAGAGGTGATTAATGAAGCTTACGCTCTTCGTCATGAACTAGGGAAACTGGCAGATTACATTACCACCTACACTGACAAAGCCTATGTAGGTTATGCTAAGTATCTGGTCAGTGGTGACGCTAGAAAAGAAAACGGCAGTATCAACTGGTATTTAGGTAAGACGGGTAAAGAAAATAAGAAGCGCACCATTGCTTTTCAACAAGCCTTCACAGTAATTCACGCCCCAAATGAAGAAAAGACTCTGACTCTCATAAACCTTCACAAACCAGAGATAGTTAGCGCTCATTTAGATAAATTCCATTCAGAACGCAAACTAACGATTGGGCAATGGACAATCACCAATCTAACAGAGGCTCAAATGCTTTTTAAAAAGCTCAACGGTGGCTGCCTATGGGGGTTAATGACTCGAACAGGAATGAGAGGCGATGAAATGTATAATCTGAACACCGCTCAGGGCTGCTCCGAAGATATCATTGACCGCCAGAGTATATACGTTATCCATGCCAACCTTTCAAAGACAGCAAAAGGCTCTCAATCAATACAAGATGAGTTTGTCACCACTGAGATTGGTATGAAAGCTTATGAAGTCCTTCAAGCGCTGCATACGCCACTTAGAAAGAGACACCCCAACTCACAATCCTTCTTCCATAAAACAAGAGGGGATTTCAGTAAATTAGGCATATCCTCAATACGGAAACACTCTACAACTTGGTTCAAAAACGCAATGGGTGAAAAGCTTGTGCTAACCAATGAAGATTTAATTGACTTAAAAGTATCTGATCCCAATTTATCGTTTGAAGTGGGTAAGAATTACGAGTTTACGCCACATCAACTTCGCCGCTCTTTTGCTTACTACTTAATTAGTTACGAGCTTTGTCATTTCCCACAACTCAAACAGCAATTTAGTCATGTGTCTATGGCAATGACACGGCATTACGCTAAAAATGCCAGTAAGTTTCAAAAAATCAGGCAAAAGAAAAAGACACTTGCGAACGAAATTGATGAAGAACGAATCGACCAAAAAGCCCGTGTCTATTTAAGTATCTATGAGAAATTGGCAAACAAGGAGAGAGTTGCAGGCGGCAAGGGCAAAGAGTTTGCTAAGAACATGATGAAAAAAAAACGCAACCTATTCAAGGATAGGATTGATAACGATATGTTGTCTCTCAACTATTGGAAAAAGCAAATTCGAACCCAAAGTCGCCATATTCATGCTGTTGCCCCTGGAGTGTATTGCACTTCAACTACCTGTAGTCTACGAACGCTAGTTAACCTAATGGAATGTGTAGACTGTAAGAATGACTATATCGTTGATGCTGTATTTGCCGAAGCTAAACGTAAAGAAGCGGAAATTCATATGCTTTATGATATTGAAAACAATGAACTCACTCCTCAAACCGCCTCTGAATCTTACATGAAAGTTCTAGCTGCTGAACGTATTATGGACGATTTAGGTCTCGACTATGAGCCTGTCGTTTTTCAAGATGAAGTTAAAAGTCTACTTATCCCATGCGGAGTTGTTTATTAATGTCACAGATAACTAAAAATAAGCTAATCAAAGCATTGGAAAGACTTTTGAATGGTGATATATCGAAATTAACATCGAGAGAATTGCGCAGTAAAGCACGGAAGGGCAAGCTCAAAATCAACAACAGTAATGTCGAAAAAGAAGCGGGACTTTCCGCTGGTTCACTCAGAAGGCATGATGACGTTGTTCTGATAATAAAAAATAAGTCATTGGAAGTACAAGTTGCTCAAGATGAAGCAAGTGACTCCCCCATTGAAGTTCTTCAAAAAGAAATAAAGTTACTCAAAGGTGAAAGAGCTCTAGCGAATAAAAAGAAAAAAGAATATTACGACGAAGCAAAAAGCCACAAAGAAGCATTAGCTACCCAAGCAGCTAATCACATCAAAATGATTCAAGAACTAATGGAGATGCTTCCTGCTTCAGAGCGTGAGAAAGCCATGGATAAAGTCGTTAACACTAGGCCCGATAACATCGTTGAAGGCAACTTCAGAAGGTAACTAAACCTAGTTTAGAGTTACCACTAGACAACACCACCAAGCATAGATAAAACTACACACTGAAATAATAACAAAGCTCGATTCAGAGTAAATTAAAGAAAGTAAGGATAACCCATGGCTATCGAAGCAGGACAAATCGCTCCAGATTTCACATTAAACGACCAAGACAACAACCCAGTAACCCTCTCTGAGCTGAAAGGAAAAAAAGTACTACTTTATTTCTACCCACGCGCTTCAACACCTGGCTGTACGGTTCAAGCTCAAGGACTTCGAGACACGAAAGCTGAACTAGATGCCCACAACGTTGTTGTACTTGGTTTAAGTCCAGACACCCCGAAAAAGCTGACCAACTTTATCAACAAGCAAGATCTGAACTTCACTCTACTAGCCGATGAAGAGCACGAAGTTTGTGAGAAGTATGGTGTTTGGCAACTTAAGAAGTTCATGGGCCGTGAGAATATGGGCGTGGTTCGTACAAGCTTCCTTATCGATGAATCTGGGAACCTTGAGCATGTATTTAATAAGTTCAAGACTAAAGACCATCATGAAGTCGTTCTAGACTACCTTAACAGCAAATAGTATTTAAAAGACAAATAGAGCCAGTGCCCTTTCGCTGGCTCGCGTAGCTAGTCCCCTTTAGGACAACTATTTTGAAATGACTCTTCAATAAGCCGCACTGTGACCTCAAGAACCTTCTGCTTATCCGTTTCAGAGAGCTTATTTAGATTCACAGCTAACTCCGCAGAAATCTCATCTTCACAAAAGAAGTAACTCAAAGGCACACCAAGCTCATCTGCAATTGACTTTAACGTACTGATATCTGGTGTATGTTTCCCCTTTTCGTATTGATTCATTCTCGGGCTTGCGGAGCTTTCATCCATACCTATACGCACCCCCAAAGCTTTTTGGGAGAGTTTCGCTTTTTTGCGTGCTTCTTTAAGACGCTCAGGGATTGGGTTAGTAAATGACACTTATAGTTCATGTCTCTGATCTCAAGGTAACTAAGATTTTCTTAGTTTTACTGATTTCTGTATACTAAGCAATCCTTAGTTTTTGGTTGGTGTAATTTTGGAAATGAAACGGGCTCGAAGAATTAGTGCGGTCATGCACAAGTTATTGATAGAAAATGGGTTAGATGGATTCACCGTGCTAGAAGCGAGAGATTTGTGGCTATCCCTTGATAATGTGGACTCCAATTCTGCCGAAGCTCGCAAAAAGGTGTACCGAGCAATTTTTCACTTTGAAAAGAAAAGTTGGTTGCGAAGTGAGGGCTCAGGCCGGAAAAAACGTTACTTTCAAACGCCACAATTTAAAGAGTTACATAACAATGTAATAGCGAATAACCAAGCGGATATAAAGCCTAAAGTACCCATTCAAAACTATTCCATTTTAAGCAATGAACGTAACGAATATAAGGGCGAATTGGAAATAATACTTGGGGAGATTGACGAGTATCAGTCGATCGTATCTCGATTTCCTGAGCTAGAGAATAAACTGGCCCCTTTGCATCAAGAGGCTAAAGAGCGCGCCGCTTTATTGCTCGGTAAAGTGAACGTTTTAACAAAGGTTCTTAATACTCTCTATGAAGGAAATGAACCGTGTTAAGGAAGTGGCAAAGTGAATGCTCTGACAGAGCGTTGGAAAAATATCAATCCAACTACTCCCATTTCTTTTGCCAAGCTACACCTGGAGCAGGTAAGACAGTACTTGCCGCTAATATTGCGTCAAGGTTGTTACAAAGTGACATGGTAGATCTTGTATTGTGCTTCTCACCATCGTTGACGGTTTCTGATGGTATAAAAAGAACCTTTTCGTCGATACTTAAGTGTACGTTTAATGGCGGCATGGGATCTGTCGGGCAATCTTTAACATACCAATCTATCCAATTCCTCAATGACGAATTTTGGCAAACATTGCGGAATCACAGGGTCTTTGTTGTCTTTGATGAAATACACCATTGCTCTGGCTCTGAGGTTGAAAATGCGAACATTTGGGGGCAGCAAGTTCTCACTAAGATTCAAGGGCTTGCTACTTTTACCCTCGCACTTTCAGGTACACCGTGGCGTTCAGATTCTTTACCCATTGTGATGGGTGAGTACAGCGACCCAGACGGACAGCTTCTTGTCGATTACCAATACACTCTTAAACAAGCTATAGCTGATGGTGTTTGTAGAAGGCCTAAAATCGTCTTGGTTGATAATGAAGACTTGTCTGTTAGTAGTCGCGAAAAAGTCGAATCCTTTTCATCAATATTAGAGATGCTTAAACAGACAAAATCATCCTACCAGAGTGTTATTCACAACCAAGAGGCGATGGAATATCTACTCGGTTTAGGATGTGAGCGGTTAGAAAAAGTACGTATCAGATCCCCTAATGCCGGTGGACTGATTGTTGCAGCGTCGGTTCAACATGCGCAAACAATCAAAGAGATACTATCTCAAAAGTTTGGGCAAACCGTTTCTATCGTCACTTATCGACATGAAGAACCGCTAGCAGAAATAGAGCGTTATCGACAAAGCGACGCACAATGGATTGTTAGTGTAGGTATGATCAGTGAGGGTACTGATATTCCGCGCCTTCAAGTATGTTGCCATATGAGTTCGGTCAAAACGGAATTGTATTTCAGGCAGGTGCTCGGACGAATACTTCGTGTGAATAATACAATAAACCAACAAGCGTGGTTATTCACTTTTGCTGAACAAAGTCTGATTGAGTTTTCTGAAAGGGTTGAACAGGATATTCCTGAGTCTCGTCTCTATGTAAGTATGGGGAAACCTATCGAAACAGAGTTCTCTGGTCGAGGAAATAGCTTAAGTGTCGCGCTTCCGCTTGAGTCCCCAAAAGGCGGGAGAACAACAGTATCTTGGGAAAGCAGTATAGACAGTTCAAATAGTCTCTATGGAACACTAGGGACGTTTGATGAGCTTCGACTTGGGGCATTTAAGCAGAGAGTGATCTCGGCTTTCTCTTCTATGTAGTTGAAAAAAACATAGGCTACAATTTCACTAAAGGCACACTGGGGAGGCCGGAATGAATTACTTTGCAGAGGACCCCTTCTAGGTAATGCAAACCTGGAGGGTAAATGAAAAGGCTAAAACAGCAGTACCGGAACCGTATAAAATACCAGTGCCAATATCTTTGGGATCTTTATCCAAGCGTTCGCAGTGGAACTCATAAGCACTTTTCTACCAAGCAGGAGAAGAGCTATTACTTTCTTCACAAGGTTGAGTGTAGAGGTTACCCAGTTAAGCTGCGCGCTGCACGAGGAAGAGCATTAGCTAACCCATGGGACGACTACCCGTCGTATGTGTATGGCCTAGCAAAAAGTTGGAAGCATAACTCGAAGCGCCAAAAACAATACTACCGATAACCTATCAAAGCTCTCTATTCTGGAGAGCTTTTTTATACGCCCCCTCTCAGTCGAAGGATAACTTATCAGTAAATCCATAATAAATTAATCTTAAGTCGTTGATTAAAATATAATATCTTACTCTTTGCGCTGGTACTTCTTAAGTGGCCACTCACATCGCAAGTTGCGATGCGCAGGTTGCGATGTGAAGTTAAAACCACCCGGAATCTTACTTTCTGTAAGAAGGGTTACACGTGCTTCTAATTAACACACTAGAGGGCAGCTCATTGTGTTGACGGCGCTAGGAAACACACTTTTGCCCCAAGACGTGTTTACTCTGGTAACAGTTTAGGCGTGAATGAGGAGGATACTCTAACGTTAAGACAGCGCCTATTCCCGGCAACAAATCACCACCTCACCCTACTTATCACTTAAGCCAAACCCAGCTACTCACCCGCACTCATGTCGAACTAATACATCACGTACACGAAACGCCTACCTGTAAAACTCTTTATCTAGAACAAAATGTTCATGCTTTTGTCGGTTGGCCACTTGCTATATGCAATATAAATCAGGAAGATGGAAGCAATAAGATCGATTTGTCTTCGGCATTCAATCCAGCTTTAAACCCACCGCTCTCAGTACGAAAATCGGGCGCAGCTATAGCAAGGTATTTGAAATGGAAAATGAGCAAGATTACTGGAAAGCTGAAACCGTTGCGTTTCTAGCATTACAGTCTATACACGGCATCGGCTTTAGAACCTTGTATAAAATCGCGGCTCAAAAAATCAGCTTTAGAAAACTGATTAAAACAGACGACGTTGAGCACTTCGAAAAGATGCTTCACAAGAAGCTAGATGACTCTATTAAAGAGTCAGACGAATCGTGGATGCAGTTCAAGCTTGACTTGTGGAATAAGGGGCTTGAGCTTGCGCGTGATTACACCAAAAAGAACGTTCGTATTTTCTTCCATGACCAAGACACCTTTCCGCAGCAGTTGAAGAACACACCTGAGCCGCCGATGTGGTTATTCGTTGAGGGTAACTACCGAACGCTTCACCAGCCGTCTATTGCGATAGTTGGCAGTAGAAAATCTACCGAAGACGGACTCTGGCTAACGAAATATATTGTTTCAGCTATGGCTAATCAAGGACTTGCATCAGTAAGTGGCCTTGCTGACGGTATTGACCAGAAAGCTCACGTTGAATCAATGCGTTTTGGTGTGCCGACGATTGCTGTTCTCGGTACTGGTATTGATAGCAACTACCCGCGTGGTTCTGAACACTTACGAGCTGAAATAGTGGCTAATGGTGGTGCGATTATTACTGAGTATTTGATAGGTCAAAGCTACAGCGCACATAACTTTGTGCGCCGCAATCGCATTCAAGCAAGCCTTGCTCAAGTTACAGTGCCCGTCGAGTGGAAGATTAAGAGTGGTACGGCTCATACAGTGAACTTCACAAAAGACTACGGTCGATTCCTAGTAATGCCATATCTCTATCAATCAGATTTAGAAAATGCAGAAATAAAAGCGGTCAGTGCATATAAACGCGGACAAGTATTCAGCGTCCCTGACCAATCCAGTGATTTAATCGAGTTTTTAAAACAACCTGAAGAAAGCGAACCGTCACCAGCACAAGGCGAACAAGGTCAACTTTCAATGGATTTGTAAGGAGTTTGCATGGCTGCTAAACAGCTAAAAGGTGTGATTCTCAGCGTAGAAGATACGCTTATTAACACCGGCGGTAAGATTAAAACAGACGTGTTCGCTGAGGTAGAGAAGTTAATGGCTTTCTTTACACTTCGTGGGATTAAGCCTGTGTTACTTGCTAACCGAGCTTGGACACTTACGGATAACGACGGCAACAAAAAAGACCTTTACGACGAGTTCGAGAAGCATTTTAAAGACCTAGCAATCTTTACTCGACAGCGTGACTCCAAGATTCCGCCTAAGCCACGCGCAGCAGCAACTCAGTACGTTCTTGATGAAATGAGGTGGGAATCTAACGAAGTTATCTATATCGGCAGTAGCGACGATGATATGCGCACTGCTGTAAATGGCAAGATTCTGTTCTTGCGTGCGACTTGGTACAGTAATAATACTGACTACGGCTTCGAGTTTAGCGAACCGAAAGAACTTGCTCGCTTCATTGATACGCTTTGTCTACGTGAGCACTTCTGGAGTCATGAAGTCAAAGACGGTGACTTTGAGTACTACGCGTTAGCCCCGTTCAGTACGTACAAGCCAGAGTTCAGAAAGTACTCTGAAAATGGACGTGCAGCAGCTAAGTTCGGTCAAGGTGATGTTGACTTCTGGCTTGGCGCGCTAGTTACTAGTATGTACTTTACTGGCATTCATCAGCGTATTGATTTCATTGCTGCCTACCCTGGGCATAAAGCAGGAGTTGGCAACGACAAAATGAACGATGATCTTATGACTTTCGGCAAATGCTTCAACAAGGGCTATTTGCATGATTTGATTGAGCGTCACACTACAGCGACCAAATCTCAGAATGCGCGTAATGCTGGCATTGTGATTGACCACCATAATCAGCTCAACACTATTAAGCTGAACAAGCTACCAACAAAGAACTACAAAAAGCCTTACGTAAATGCTCCACTAAAGCGCAATAAAACAGTTTTGCTAGTTGACGATATCTGCACAAAAGGCTGGTCACTTGAAGCTGCTCGTAAGTACGTCGAACGCACTGGCGCTAAAACAATCATGGTTACATGGCTAAAGACCATCAACACTGATATTCAATCAATCGGTGTTACTCCAGTATTTGACCCTTATCAAGCAACGACATTTACCAAAATTCCATCAGGAAAAACGTACGGCTATCACGCATATCACGTAGACGGTGCTGCTTCAGAGGAACTTGGCGAACAGCTACAGCAATACATTGATTGGGATTGGCCTGTTTAATCCCATTGATAATAAAGCCCTAGCCATACGTTAGGGCTTTTCTTTATCACCTCCCCTTTAGCGTAATATCTCTATCATTTGAGTTGCTGACCTAGTTATGTGATAGAAAGCAATAATGCAGATACTCGTTGCTTAAGAGCACCGACTAACAGCCAAGACACAGCTCGTGCTAAAGAGTCTATGACTGACTTTTTGAAAAACATGAAACACTCTGTTTCAGGTTGGTTCATCGAAAATAAGTTAGGTGTAAGCTTGCATAGTCATGAGCTTATGCGTCTATTGGGTGAAGCTAACAAGGGATGTGTTCTATTCATTGAGCAAGTAGTCCGCCTAACTCGTTTGACAGCAGAAGACTGGAAACGACTAAGGCGAATCATCGAAGACAAGCAAGTGCATATTGTTTCGATGGATTTGCCGACAAAGAATATCTTAGTACTGCCCCTAAGTGAAATTACACAGGTTGTGTTTGTCAGCGTGATTATCGCTAGCATGTCTTTGCCCCAAAGTTGCTTAGTTCAACAATCTTGACTTGTTTTTTTCGGCATTAGTTGACCTACTTTTACTAATGATTAACTATGTACTCAGTTTACTATGCCGCGTTAGGCAGAGAAGGTCTGATTTGAACTAAAGCGAGTCGTTACTGCTTTACGAAAGCATCTATTAGTCTTGCATATAATATCGTTTCAATATCAGTTAATACTTAAAAAGGGTAGAGTAAAATTGATTAAGACAGATTGGGAAATATTTAAAGCAAAGTTTTCAACAAATCCACAAGACGCTTTTGAATGGATGTGTTATCTCCTTTTTTGCAATGAGTTTCGAGTGAAAACTGGCATTTTTCGATATAAAAATCAATCGGCAATAGAAACCAATCCAATTTCCCAAGATGGAATTAATATTGGTTGGCAAGCTAAATTTTATGAAGCTGCACTATCTAGCCACAAAAATGACATCCTAGAAACGATTACAAAAGCGAAGCGTGATTACCCTGATTTAAACAAAATAATTTTTTACACAAATTCAGAATGGGGTCAAAATAAAGGAAAGGAACCAAAAGGCAAAATAGAAGCAGAAAAAAAGGCAAAAGAAAACAACTTGGAAATTGAATGGAGATGCTGTAGCTTTTTCGAGTCGCCGTTTGTTGTGGATGATTGTAGCCGGATCACTTCGTATTTCTTCACTCAATCTGATAATTTATTTGGACTTTTGGACTCGTTTGAGTCTCATACGGATGCAATTCTAGACGATATTGAAACTACTATAACCTTTGGCGACGCAAACGTTTCAATTAATCGATTTAATATAATATCTGAAATTGAAAGCTCAGATGCTAGCGCGCTAATTATAAGTGGCGAAGGTGGCACAGGAAAAACAGCCTTGATAAAAGAGATATATGGAGATAAAGGGAGGGATGATGCCTTTTATGTCCATAAAGCGACTGAGTTTTCTGTTAGCAGTTTGAATGAATTTTTGTCAGGTGTTTTTTTAAAGGATTTTATTGAGGCACATGAAGGGGTGGGCAATAAAACAGTTGTTATTGATTCTGCGGAGCATTTACTTGATCTAGAAAATACTGGTCCTATTAAAGAGTATCTATCCAACTTAATCAAAAATGGATGGAAGGTGTGGTTTACTACGAGAAATTCCTACCTAGATGATTTGATATTTCAGCTATATGAAGTGTACAAAATTAGCTTTAAGTCGATACACATAGAAAAGCTGAACGAAAATACATTGTTCGAGCTTGCTAAAAAGCATGGTTTTATTATTCCTAATGATAAAAAATTTAATTCGCTCATATTAACTCCATTTTATCTGAGAGAATACTTGAAGTATTATCAGGAAAATAAGGGCGCGAGCTACTTTGAATTCAAGGAGTCTCTGTGGCCGAGAGTCATTACAAAAAGAACCCCTCGAAGAGAGCAATTTTTTATTCGCCTTGCTGAAGAAAGAGCCAATACAGGAAAATTTTTTGTCATTCCTGACATTAGTTACTCCAATGAAAAAGTAGAAGAAGCCTTAGTTTCTGAAGGAATTATTAGTTATGAGCCTAATAGAGGATATTTTATTACTCATGATATTTATGAAGAGTGGGCTCTGGAAAAATTCGTTGAAGGTAGATTTTTATCCTCAGAAAATGTAGAAATATTTTTTGAAAAGATACAAAAAACTTTGCCCATCAGAAGAGTTTTCAGACGGTGGCTATCAGAAAAACTTAGCGCCGAAAATGAAGAAGTTAGTCACCTTATCGCAGAAACCTTATCATCTCGTAATATACCGAATTTGTGGAAAGATGAAGTGTTAGTTTCTATGCTTCTGTCCGAGTACTCTAATTACTTTTTTAACATTAGTAGAAAGTTACTATTAGAAGACAACTTCAGCCTTCTCAAGCGCATATGTTTATTGATAAGAATAGGGTGCAAGGAGATAGATAGTAGTCTTTTTGATAGGCTTGGAGTGCGAACTCCAGATATTTTATCAATGGATTATGCGGTAACCAGGCCAAAAGGAACCGGATGGAAGTCACTAATTAAGTTCATCAATGAAAATATCGAACATATCGGCGTAGATAATCTCAATTTTGCACTGCCCGTCCTGTACGACTGGAACAGTCACAATAAGTCTGGCGATGCAACTAAATATGCTAGCCTAATTGCTCTATCGTTTTACAAGTTGGTAATCGAAAAAGATACCTATAGTAGGGATGATGGTTTTTCCAAAAACTTGGTCCTAACTATTCTGTATGGAGCACGTGAAATTAAAAATGAACTGGAAGCTATAATTGATGAAGTAACTTTAAACAATTGGAACCGACATAACGACCCATACCACCTTTTGAGTAAATTCATTTTAACCAAAATGGAATGCTTCAATGTTACGATGGAGATTCCGGAAAAAGTAATAGCTCTAGCCAAGTGCTTCTGGATGTATGAAGCATCAGCAAGCGACGATTATTATAGTTCAAGACTAGAGAACGACCATGTATTTGGTGTTGAGACTAGGCACCAAGACTATTATCCAGCAAGTGCTTATCAGACCCCCATATACGCCTTGCTGATGACCGATTTAAAATTAGCACTAAACTTCATTATCGACCTAATAAATTATTCATCAAAAAAATATGCTGAATCTAGTCTTGATAAAGGCCAAGTTGAAACTGCAACATTGTTTCTAGATGATGGTAAAAATATTAGTCTACCTATTTCAACTCGTCTTTGGTGCATGTACCGAGGGACACAGGTAAGTCCTCACTTACTTGAATCAATATTAATGTCACTAGAACGTTTCTTTCTTGAAAGAGGAAAAAGTACTAAATCTGAAACACTTGAATATTATCTAAATTATATCTTAGCAAGAGCTGAATCTTCAGCGCTTGTGGCTGTTGTTGCAAGCATAGTATGTGCATTTTATGAGAAAACATTTAATGTTGCCAAAATTCTATTCAGGACGAAAGAGTTTTTCTTCTATGACTCTTCTCGAATGATACTGGATCAAACACATAAGACTCAACTTACTTCGCTAAAAAACTTTAGTTTCAACCGAATGAATGAACTTCATGAAAATGAAAGGATAAGTGCCTGCGACCAAAAACATAGGCAATATTCATTAGAAAGCATAGCACTTCAATATCAGTTCTTTAGAACTGAGGAAGTAAGTGAAGAGGAATCAGAAAAAAGGCTTCAGGAAATTTGGAAAATCCTGGATCATCACTACAAAAATTTACCAGCTAAGGAACATGAAAGTCATCAATATAAAACATGGCGTTTATATTTAGCTCGCATGGACAAAAGGAAAATGTCACCTGCAGCGAAAGAAGTAGAAAACGGTATAGCAATAGAATTCAATCCGGAAATTGAACCAGATCTTAAAGAATATAGTGAAACGTCTCAGCGCGAAGCGAACAAGCCTTTTACACATTTAGCTTTAAATACTTGGGCTGATAGCAGGCTCTATAATAGAGATAACTACAATAAATATGAGTCTTATGAAAATGATCCATTGATTGCTTTGGGTGAGGCAAAAGAAATATGGAATCAACTTTCAGAAGGCAGCATGACGGTAGGATTGCAGTTTGATCGAGCCACACCATCGTTTGTATGCGCTGTGCTGTTGCGGGACTTCAAAGGAAAATTAGGAAAAGCCGAGCTAGAATTTTGCAAGGAAGTCATATTTGAATATGCAAACATCGTTAACAATGATGATTACATGCATCAGATTGGTGACGGCCTTGTTCCTGCGTTATTTGTTCTTCCAAGATTGATAGAAGACTTTCCAGACGAAAGACTTACTATCAAGCTTATCTTAATTAGAGCCTTAATGAGACATGACTCTATATCGATGATGGGAATGGATAGGATAAATTCAGTAGCTATTCAAGCTGTTCAGCACTTATGGAAAGATGAACCTGATTTCATGAAGTCGCTGTACATTGGGTATTTGGTAGTTGCTCAAAAATATAGAGATGTTCAGGATCGTTTAAGACAAGAGGCGTATAAAAAGAAAAAGTATGACATTGATAAAAATGACTTTGAACAGGAGTTGTTTAAAGAACTAGAGAATGTAGTAAAGAGTATCGAAGATGAAACCATCAAGGAATCCGCAATAAACAATATTGAAAGCATAGATAACGACATATTGATAACTGCTTTTCAGCTTGTGCCATTAGATAACGCACTCAAGAAACCTGTGCCATTTATTGAGGAAATTATTAGGATAATTTCACAACAATTACTCTCACGTGATAGAGAAGACCGTCTTGATTATGCTTTCAGACATGAGTTTTTAAAGCACTATGCTCGATTTGTTCTTCATCTAGATAATGGCGAAAAGGATAGATACCTGAAATATTTTACCGATGACTTCACCTTGAGCGAAGGTACGGCGGATTTATTAAATGAATTTGTTAGCGCTGAAGACTCGCTGAATATACCGGACTCATTTTGGTTTGTATGGAACCGATTTAAAGGTTGCATTGTTGATTCAATCAGTAGTCAAGGTTGGCGGCATGATAAAGAGCGCATAATCGAATCATTTTTATTTGCAAGAGTCTCTTGGAAGGACGAAGCAATGGCATGGCATACATTTTCGCCAGAGAATAAAGTTTTTTTTAATGACCTAAGCGGGAAGATAGGTGGTGAATATTCTTTTATCTATAGTATCAGCAAACTCCTTTGTGGCATTGGGAGTGAATTTTTAGATGACGGTATTTATTGGATCAGTAACGCAATAAAAACCTTTGACATCGACTTGTCGCACGACAAATCAGGAAATACACTATTTTTCTTGGAAAGATATATGAGAAGATATCTATTCAAAAATCATGATAGAGTGAGACAAACACCAAACTTAAAGGCACAGTCAATGGTGGTGCTGGATTTCTTAGTCGAGCAATATTCCATTACAGGTTACCTTCTCAGAGAAGATATAGCCTAGCTAAAAAAACATTGTAGTGGGATATGAATTCTGGTGGACTAAGCTAAGTTCACCATAAGACTACAGATAAGATTCATTCACCGTATGACAAACGATTAAGGTTCAATATACTTTTTCTAATCTGATTGAAATAGATTAGAGATTATGAATCTAAATCGTTTCTGTCCAAAAGCTTCTCAGGTTGAAGTTTTAGGCGTGTGTGAAATTTTAGGCGTGGCACTTTCTAGTTAGAAAATGCCCCAAAGTTACTTAGACCTTTACTCATTCGCATCCTGTTATGAGCTTTTCCCTACTAAAACTTATCCATTCTTCTAATGCTGTTCGTCGTGAATCCCCGTGTTGTATCACTGGGTAAATTCGACCTAACTATCAGCATTCACATAACCCAGCTCTAGCTGAACGTAATGCTAATTCGAAACTTTAATTAGAGGTAAACTGAGTGATGAACCTAATGATCTCGGCCATATTTTTTTCAGCACTAGAAGCATCTTGGTTTATCTTTATTCCTGTTTCTGTTTTATAAATCGGCATATAGGATTTGTCACTACCATGTGTGAGTTGTATTTCGCCAAAATACTCTTGTTCAGTTGTCTCAACAAAGTTCATCAAAATGAACTCATTATGATCTCTAGTAAACAACTTAAAGGATAGGTACTTACCCTCTATTGCAAGCATTTTTAGATCCTCAAAATCATCTACAAATTTTTCTGCCCAACCATTTATTAAATGATTGATAGTTTGCGTATGCGGCTCTGCTTGGGCGAACTTAATAATTCTCTTAATGCCAAGACTTTCTTTCAGTTGTCCTAACGTAGCATTTTCTAACCTTAATCCGTAATTATCAGAAATAAGTGTCGCCACAGCGGTGAACGTTTCGTAATCATCACGAATCATTTCATCATCAACCTCTCCCGTATCGATTTTTAAGTCAAGACATAGCTGGTAGATTTCGAAGTATGCAGAGATATATGTACTAAGACAGGTGCTTTCAACATCTACATTTTGTGTACCAAATACCCGAGAAAAAGCAGCTAGATTATAGTGTAGATACGCATAAAGTTGAGTTGTAAAAGATTCTAATAGAAATTCGTTATTCTCTTCCTCTTTTTCTTTTACAAAGTGTTCATAGTACTCCCAGAAGACTCGATGAGTACCAGAAAAATACTCTTTGACATCCTGTGTAACGCTCTCCCTAACTTTGATCTCTCCTTTGTCTTGGAGTTTTTGAAACTCATACAACTCAGCATGTATTACTGGTAAATCATCTTTAGTTATGAAACTCCACTTTGCTGTTGTAATTTTTCGCCCATAGACGCGCTCAAAGAAACTTTCCTGTTCAAGGTAGGTTTCTACTAATCGTTTAGACTCTTGAAGTTTGTTTGACTTGGTGATTTGAGCAGACCTGTGATTAGCAATGACCCAAGTAGCAAGCGGAATAGATAATGAAGCGATGGCTAAAGGTAGTTTCATAGTTGACCAAACATGGCTAAGAAAACTAGAAAACACCTCACTGTAATACAAGCCGGTTCCAACAATTACGGCTAAAAGCAATGGTATTGTGATCGATAACAAGAAAAGAGGCGTTGCAAAAACATCTTTGTCTTTCGCTACGAATTTATTATACATTTGAGAGGCTTTAGTAGTTGATACTACATGAGTTTATACACAAAATAAGTGTGTGAATAAAGGTTTATACTTGTGATCTAATACCCTTGAGCTTGAAGATGTTGATTTATTAGGCTTGATATTTTTACGGTGTCTTACACTGGTTGTTCGACGTAGCTTCATATTTTAGGTCGTGTGCTTACAATAGCCCATAGCTTACAGGTTTGTTTCAATTGAGGAAAAAATCATGGACTGGATTCTGGCAAATAGAGAGTGGCTTTTTGGTGGTGCGGCGATTGCTATTCCGCTTGCAATCGTAGGTTGGTTACTACCTTCTTTAAAAAACAAGCAAGTTCAAAAAGGTGGCAATAATTCCACGAACATACAAGTTGGCGGTAATTTTAAGGTAGGCGGTCGCAAAGATGATCTCTAAGCAAAGTCAAGAAGGTGGTGACGGTTCGACCAATATTCAAGCCCAGAAAATGGTCTTACATGTTGGCATAGATGAAAAACGTGCTCGTGAAGTTTTCCAAGAAATGAATTTGCAATTAAGGAAGGATTATACTCGAGAGGCTCTTGAAATAGCGAATTCACGAGTAGCTGAATTTGAAAATAGCCTTTTGCCAAAGATGCAAAACGTTGAGGGAGCGCTCGAAGCTTTTTCAGACCCAAGTTTTCAACTTTTACTCGTAGATGCACAAAAAACAGCAGCCTCTACAGAGAGGCCAGCAGACTACGACTTATTATCAGAGTTGCTCATTCACAGATTTAAAAAAGGTGACAATCGAGTTACTAGAGCCGGGATTAGCCTTGCAGTAGAAATTATAGATAAAATTTCAGATGAGGCGCTACTAGGCTTGACCGTTGCGCATTCCGTAGCAAACTTTTTCCCTGCAAGTGGTGATCTTCACCTTGGTCTAAATACGCTAAATCGTTTATTCGAGAAAATCATCTATGGGAAACTACCTACAGGTCAAGAATGGCTTGATCATTTGGATATACTTAATACAGTTAGATTGAGTTCATTCGGTAGTTTAAGAAAGCTACAAGATTATTACTCAGACGTATTATGTGGCTATATTGATGTTGGTATAGAGAAGGACTCTGAAAGCTATGCAAGTGCTATAAAAATACTTCAGGATAATAATTTATCGATTGAACTATTAGTTGAACATAGTCTAAATAGTGCTTACGTTAGGATTCCTGTAGCTAATAGAGCACACATAAAGGACCTTTCCTTTCAGCGAACTGTAGTTAATGAAGGAGCCGAAGTTCTTGTTCCAGTTCCGTTATCACCAGAGCAAAGCCTCGCAATCGAATCCGTTTACGACCTGTACTCGAATGACAATGCAATTAAGCTACAAAACATTCATAGACAGAACCTTAAGCACTAAGCTCAGCGTAAATTCCGTCTAACGTAATGTTTTCTTTAGACTTCCTCTGCGCGGACTTTTGAGCGTTCCTTGATATATAACTGGTAGCCCATTCGATTTTATTGCT